>CALAIJ010000094.1 GCA_937923365.1 uncultured Sulfitobacter sp. | reverse complement strand
ATGGTGTTCGATGCCGCAACCGAGCTTCGCTTGCGCTAGTGCACGCCACCGGAAGGGCCTTGGTGTAAGGATCCTGTGGCTACCTGACGGCGCCCGCCCAAGTTGAATTGAAAGAAAACTCCATGGCGAGAATCCCAAGGTCAATGGCGATATTGATATCGGACTTTCATGCCCGCCTGCTCGACGCGCTGACGGACCACCTTTATGGCGGAAAGAAATCCCTACAGGCTGAAACACCTTCGCGCTTTTACGCGGCCGTATCTGGCAAGCCCGCTGGCGCGGTATCATGGAGTGCGATGCACTGGGTCTTCGGCATGGACAAGATCATGCAATGGACGGGGGCCTGTCCTATTGGCACAGGCCTTGTCCACGCCGTCTATCTGGAAATGGACGTGGGCAGCTATGGATACACCAGCTATCTCGACGGTGATATCACAGCACAGATGTTCGGTACGGAAACCAAAATGACCTACCAGAACTCAAGCGATATGCTGGGTATCCTTGAACGGCTGTCTTCTTGCGCCCTCTTTGGTCAGGACGAGGCGCCGTTTGACACCCTTGATGTGCATCTGATCGCCTGAGAACGTGGCTGCGTTCCACCGTCAAGGGAGGGCTGTGCGCCAGTTGCTTTAATCTTAAAATATTTTCCCTTGAACGAATTGCGGCACTGCCCTAGCTTGGATGTCAACAAGTGACATCAAAAGGGGGAGCCATGCGTGCGATTTGTCTGGGCGGAGGGCCTGCGGGTCTTTACTTCGCCATCTCCCTCAAGCTGCGCCAGCCGGAGGCCGACGTCACCGTCCTTGAGCGCAACAAGGCCGATGATACCTTTGGTTGGGGCGTGGTGCTGTCGGATGAGACACTGGATAATCTGGAGCTGAACGACCCTGTTTCCGCGGCAGAAATCCGCAGCCATTTCGCCTATTGGGATGATATCGCGCTGGTCCATAAAGGGCACAAGATCACCTCGTCCGGCCACGGGTTTTGTGGCATCGGGCGGCACCGATTGCTGATGATCCTGCAAAACCGTGCACGCACACTGGGTGTTGACCTTCAATTCGAAACCGAAGTTCTCGCGGCCAGTGCCTATATGGACGACTACGATCTGGTGGTGGCCTGCGACGGCCTCAACTCCAAAACACGGATGGAGTTTGAGGACGCCTTCAAGCCTGACGTGGATGTGCGCAAATGCCCTTTTGTCTGGCTGGGGACGCACCAGAAATTCGATGATGCCTTTACCTTCATATTCGAGAAGACGGATAAAGGCTGGCTTTGGGTGCATGCGTACCAGTTTGACGACGACACGGCCACGTTTCTGGTGGAATGCAGCCAGCAGACCTATGACAATTACGGCTTTGCGGACATGTCCCAGGCAGAAAGCATTGCGATCTGCGAGGAGGTCTTCAAAGACCATCTTGGCGGCCATGCGCTGATGACCAACGCCAACCACATCCGCGGGTCCGCGTGGATTCACTTCCCCCGCGTGCTGTGCGAACACTGGAGCCACAAGAATGTGGTGCTCTTGGGCGATGCTTCGGCCACTGCGCACTTTTCGATTGGATCGGGGACCAAACTGGCGCTTGAATCGGCGATCTCTTTGGCGAAACACGTCGATGCGGATGCGCATTTGGAGACGGCGTTTCAGGCCTATGAGGCGTCCCGCCGTTTGGAAGTTCTGCGCCTGCAATCAGCCGCCCGCAACTCGGTCGAATGGTTCGAGGATGTGGAGCGCTACCTTGATCTGGATCCTGTGCAGCTCAATTACTCCATGCTGACGCGCAGCCAGCGGATCAGCCACGAGAACCTGCGCCAGCGCGACCCTGACTGGCTGGCAGGGGCCGAGGCGTGGTTCATGGAACAGGCAGGTGCAGGGGCCAACGGCCCTGCGCGGGCGCCCATGTTTGCCCCGTTCAAGCTGCGCGATATGACGCTGGAGAACCGCATCGTCGTCTCGCCCATGGCACAGTACAAGGCGGTGGAGGGCACCCCCAAGGACTGGCATCTGATCCACTACGGCGAACGTGCAAAGGGCGGGGCGGGGCTGGTCTATACGGAGATGACATGCGTGTCGGCCGAGGGGCGGATCACGCCGGGCTGTCCGGGGCTTTACGCGCCAGAGCACGAAGCCGCTTGGCGGCGGCTCACCGATTTCGTGCACGCAGAGACAGACGCGAAAATCTGCTGCCAGATCGGGCATGCGGGCCGCAAAGGATCGACCAACGTAGGCTGGGAGGGCATGGATACGCCGCTGGCCTCGGACAATTGGCCGCTGGTGTCCGCTTCTGCGATCCCCTGGTCAGAGGCGAACGCCACACCCCGCGAAGCGACGCGGGCGGATATGGACCGCATCCGCGATGATTTCGTGGCCGCAGCAGAGATGGCTGCGCGTGCAGGCTTTGACATGATCGAGCTTCATGCGGCGCATGGCTATTTCATCTCCAGCTTCATCTCGCCGCTCAGCAATACGCGTACCGATGACTACGGCGGCAGTCTGGAAAACCGCATGGCCTATCCGTTGGAGGTCTTTGCAGCGATGAGGGCCGCGTGGCCGGACGACCGACCGATGGCTGTGCGCATCTCGGCCAACGACTGGGCCGGCGACGATGGGGTGACCCCCGAAGAGGCTGTGCTGATTGCCGCGAAGTTCGAGGAAGCAGGCGCTGATATCATCGACGTCTCCGCCGGGCAGACCTCGACCCAAGGGCAGCCCGTCTACGGGCGCATGTTCCAGACGCCGTTTTCCGACCGTATCCGCAACGAAGGCGGGATCAAGACGATGGCAGTCGGCAACATATTCGAGCCCGATCACGTGAACTCCATCCTGATGGCGGGGCGGGCCGATCTTGTTTGCCTTGCACGACCACATCTGACGGACCCATACTGGACCTTGCGGGCAGGCGCCGAGATTGGCGACCGCCACGCTGAGTGGCCCGCTCCCTACGAAGCAGGGCGCGATCAGCTATGGCGTCTGGCTGACAAAGCGGCGGAGATGGAAAAAGTATGAGACAGATTTTGGTCACTGGTGGCGGCTCCGGCATTGGACGCGCGATTGCGCGGTCCTTTGCAGCCTCTGGCGGGCGCGTCACCATTGCAGGACGGCGCATGGACGCGTTGGAGGAAACCAAAGGCGACACCGATATGGTTTGCAGGGCATTGGATGTCGGGGATGAAGCCTCGGTGAAAGCGCTGTTCGACCAACCCTATGAGGTGGTGATTGCCAACGCCGGTGCGGGCGCTTCGGGTAAGGTCCGCGATCTGTCGCTGGCAGACTGGAACAATGTGATTAATGTGAACCTGACCGGCGTTTTCCTTACGTTCCGCGAAGCCTTGGCGCAAATGCAGACGGGCGGGCGGTTGATTGCCATCGCCTCGACTGCGAGCTTGCAAGGGGGCAGCAACATCTCTGCTTATTCGGCGTCCAAACACGGGGTTTTGGGGCTTGTGCGGTCCTTGGCAATCGAGGTGGCCAAGTCCGGCATCACGTGCAACGCGGTGTGCCCGGGCTTTGTTGATACGCCGATGGCGGATGCCGCTATCGAAGGGGTGATGGCGAAATTCGACGTCACTCGGGAAAAGGCCGCTGCGATGATTACGGGCGGCAATCCGATGAAACGCATGATTGATCCGGCCGAAGTGGTGGCGGCGGTTTCCTTTCTGGCCTCTGATGGCGCGTCGAGCGTTAACGGCCATGCGCTGAGCGTGTCAGGCGGCGAGATATGAGTGGCGCCAAGGATCGCGTGCGGCTCTGGCTGCGGCTGCTCAAAGTGGTGCGGGGCATCGAGCACCGCGTCCGCGACAATCTGCGGCGTGATTTTGCAACCACCCTGCCGCGATTTGATGTGCTGTCGGCGTTGTCACGGCATCCGGACGGGTTGAAGATGAGCCAGCTTTCAGATGTCCTGCGCGTCTCCAACGGCAATGTGACGGGGATCGCGGACCGCTTGGGCGAGGAAGGCTTGGTGGAGCGGGTGCCCGTGCCGGGCGACAGACGTGCGATGATCCTGCGGATCACCCAGCGCGGGCAGGCCGAATTCACGCGCCAGGCCGCCGCCCATGAAAGCTGGATCGACGAGATGCTGCGCGATGTGCCCGCTGCCGAGGCCCGCGCCATGGCCGCGCGCCTGACCGCATTTGCAGACAGCAAGGATGAAAAGGAAGCCGCTCATGCGCAGTGACGTCACGCATTTTCTTTGTGAGATTGAAGGCCGGATTGCCACGGTGCGGCTGGACCGGCCTGACCGCAAAAACCCGCTGACCTTTGACAGCTACGCCGAGCTGCGTGATTGGTTCCGCGATCTGGTCTATGCGGATGACGTGGATGTGGTCGTCTTTGCCTCCAATGGTGGCAACTTTAGCTCTGGCGGGGATGTGCATGATATCATTGGGCCTTTGACCCGTATGAACATGAAGGAATTGCTGCAATTCACCCGCATGACCGGGGATCTGGTCAAAGCTATTGTGAACTGTGGCAAGCCTGTGATTGCGGCTGTCGACGGCATTTGTGTGGGCGCAGGTGCAATCATCGCAATGGCCTCTGACCTGCGGATTGCCAGTACGGAGGCCAAGACAGCCTTCCTGTTCACCCGCGTCGGTCTGGCAGGCTGCGACATGGGCGCTTGCGCGATCCTGCCACGGGTTATCGGGCAAACGCGTGCGGCCGAGTTGCTCTACACGGGGCGGTCCATGTCCGCCGAGGAAGGCGAACGCTGGGGCTTCTTCAACCAGGTGGTTTCATCAGCCCAGCTCGACGCCAGCGCGCAAGAGATGGCCAGGCGCATTCAGGCGGGTCCGAATTTTGCGCATATGATGACCAAAACCATGCTGGCGCAAGAATGGTCCATGTCCATCGAGCAGGCCATCGAAGCCGAAGCGCAGGCGCAGGCGATCTGTATGCAAACCGGCGATTTCGAGCGTGCGTACAAGGCGTTTGTGGCCAAGGAACGGCCTGTTTTCGAGGGGGATTGACGCGTGGCTGCAGTGGAATTTGAGTTTATTGGAAGGGTGAAATGGGAGGGCCGTGGTCATGTCTGACCGCAGCTTTCTGAGCTGGCCGTTTTTCGAGGACCGCCATCGCGCCTTGGCGGA
>CALAIJ010000093.1 GCA_937923365.1 uncultured Sulfitobacter sp. | reverse complement strand
AACGTCGAATTGAAGATTTGAACGTCGGTAGCCGTTGACCTGATTGCGCCGCCACGTTCGGCCGTATTCCCGTCAAAGGTCGAATTGGCGATCGTCGTGCTGCCGGCGTATGCGCGGATCGCGCCGCCATAGACGCTGGATGTATTGTTCAGGAATGACGAGTTGAGAACGGTCAGGTTGCCTCTTGTTGCGATGACAGCGCCGCTTTGGCCCGTTACATCCGCATTTGCAAGTGTCATGCTTTCGATGTGCAACGCGGTGTTATCAAGCGTCTGAAGCATGCGAGTCCCATTGCCTGATCCATCCAGTGTCACGTCAGCAATGCCATCGCCGTTCACATCACCGTTAATGGTGACGTCGTCATCGCCCAACAGGAATATTGTCCCATTGGTGAGGAAGATCGATGTGTTTGTGCGTTCGTCATCATCCGCGGTAAAGACAGTGCTGTCGAAAAGCACCGTGTCGCCAGCTTGCGCGTAAGTTACCGCTTCGCGGAAGCTGAGGTTGCCGGTGCTCAGGTCGCCATCGTCAATATCATTGGTGACATCCACAACCCAAGTCCGGCCATAATTCTCACTTGCGCCGATATCGACGGTTCCGCCCACAATCCGGGTGTAGCCAGAGCCGTCACGCTCCAGCGGGCCGGTCTCAACCGTGCCGTCGCCGTCCAGATCAAAGCCAAGGTCGGCCTCGGACGGGATGTCGGCATTGGTGCCCGCATCCTCGGCCAATCCACCTTCGGCGATACCGACCGTGGGCGTGATACCTTTGGTGTTGCTGACCAGACCTGCGTCAAAGGTCGCGCCACCCACTGTGACAGGCCCAACGCTTGCAAAGACGTTTGGCAGATCAAACACCGACAGGATTTGGTCGCCGCCAGTGCCAGTCACGCCGGTGCCGAAAATGTTGTTGCCGCTGGAATTCAGCGTGTTGAACGCCATGTCCGCGCCGCCCGTACTCGTGCTATTACCAAACACAATGGAATTTGAGACGTTTGTCGTGCCGCCAAAGATGCCGCCCCCGTAAATGCTGGCGTGATTGCCGGTGATCGTCGAATTTATCAGATCAAGCGTGCCACCAGCCGTGTAGATTGCACCGCCATAGCCACCTGCGTTCTGCGTGAAGGTCGAGTTTACGATGGTTGTTGAGGAGGATCCCCCGTTAACCGCCCCGCCAAGATATCCGTTGTTGTTGGCAAAGTAGGAGTTCGCGATTGTCAGCGCGCCATCCGTGTGTATTGCGCCACCGGAGCTCGCAGTGTTGCTCACAAAGTTCGAATTGCCGATGGTTAGGGTGGCATTGGCGTTGCGGACGTCAACCGCGCCGCCATCGTTCGCATCGTACCCGTTTCGTAGTGTCAGACCGTTGAGGGTTACATCCGTACCCGCATTGTCCACGCGGAAAATCCCGTCTGCGCCGCCGCCGTCAATCGTCACATCCGCGATGCCATCCCCGTTCACATCGCCGTCGATGGTGATGTCCTGGCTTAGGATCAATTCGCCCAGGGTCAGGATGATGACAGAGTTGTTCAGCGGGTATTTGTTGGCGGTAAACAGGCCATCGGCGAACTTGATCACATCGCCTGCAGCCGCCACCGCCAGCGCGTCGCGCAGCGAGGTGTCGCCGTCAAAGACGCTGCCGTCCTGCTCATCAATTGTAGTATTTACATAAATCGTCGCCATGGGCCGTCTCCTCAAATCCCGGGCTGCTTAGCTCAGGTGCATAAACTCAGGTTGATGTCCAAAAGGCCGCCACAGCTATCACGCGCCAATATGCGCGATCTGTGCCCAGTGCGATTTCGCTCTGCGGTGGATTGCCGGGCTGTGCAGCGGCTACAGATCAGGCCTGCGCGCAATAGCACTGGCCCTTCCAAGTGTCGTGTCGCGCAGCTTCTCAATCCCCTCAGGCCCCATCGGCCATCACAAATTTCGAAAATTAGACGTTAATTTTCCAGTAAATGCAAGCTTTTCGCGCGATCTTAGGTGTCTAGCTTTTGGGTGGGCGCGGGCATTGTTTCGCTCGGCGCAACCCCAGAGGGTGCCTGCACCGTAATCTGATAGGCCGCACTGCCTTGCATCGACTGCCAGAACGAGATGTTCGCGTATTTTTCGAACAAATCCGGCGGCAGTACGGTTTTGCGCGGGCGGGGCTCCACCTTTTTGTGGACACGGTGCAGGCCATCGAGGCCCAATTGCGCGTCAAAGGTCGGCTCATCGTATTCCACGTCCTCAAAACTATGCTCAAATGGGTCTTCGCCCAGAAACTCATAGAGCAGTTTCATCACGTCGCCGGGGCGGGCCACCAGAATGTCATAGTCAATCAGGATCAGCCGGTCGGCAAACTCTGAATAGACCGCTTCGCGCAGGGCATGCCACGCAAAGCCCACCAAACGGTTCGCATTGGCCAGCGCCTCTACCCGGGTGTAGACTGTGGCGCGCTCTGAAGGGTTGTTGAAAAGCCGTGTGTTCTCAAAGGCGTTGTCGCGGAACTGGCGCTCAAGGCTGTCCATCACCCAAGCCACGTTGCGCACGCAGCAGATCACCTTGGCCTCCGGGAAGAGGTGCATCAGGGCAGGCAGGTTCGCCGTCCACGCCCGGTTCGTGTCAAAGAGCACGTCGTGGGTGTTGTCCGCATAGTAGCTGTCAAAGATGCCTCGCAAAAGGCGCGCGCGCTGCTCTGGGCTGACCATGGAGGAAATCTCAGAGCCCGCTGAAACCTGACCGATCACCCCTTCGAAAAGCCCTGCAACCGGGCTCGACATGCCCGCACTGAACCGTGGGTTCTGGCGCAGCAGGGCAGCCATCAGCGTAGAGCCTGCACGCGGCAGTCCCGAGATGAAATGGAAGGTTCGACTTGGTTGCGCCATGGCTGGGTCCATTGTTCAAGAAAGAATTCAACTATGACCCCAGTTGGAACACGAAATCAGCCATTTCGGCAAGCGTTCCGCTGCCGCCTTGCTGTTAAAGGGCGGACTGCGCCCTGCCAGATACAGCGAAAGAAGGCCGCAGATCGGAGGAGCCTGCCACTAAGATGCGCAGCCGCTGTGCCTGGCTTTTTGGGAACAAGGCAACGACGGCTATGCAGTAGGGAATTCAGTTCACGGATGCGTTCAGGCAGGATGCTGCAGCACAGCTTGTTGTACGGAGAGCGCGGTCAAAGAGGTAGCTGAGCGGTCGGGTATCAGCACAATGAGCATCGTGATCAACCGCAACGGCAGCTTACACAGCAAGGCTATGTAGGTGGTCCTCAGCACTGTATTGATCAAGGGCGGCCGCGATCAGCCGTGTTGCAGCGAGGAATTCGGGGCGCACTGTCAAACGCTCGGGCGTGTCGACAACCAGCTCGCAAAACCGCTCTGTCAGGGCCTCGATCCGCTGTTGTAAGAGGTTGGTGAAGTCTGGAAATGCCCTTGCCAAGGCGTCTTTGTGGATCACGCCATGACACATCACATCGTTTATGAGAGCGCCGGTAAAGCGATCTTCTTCTGTCAGGGAGATGCCCTTGTGGCCGGCAAGCCCGCGCGCCCTGACCCGCTCGCTATAGGCTGAAGTGGACACTGCATTTTGCACATAGCCTTCAGGAAACCTGGAGATGGCCGAAGCACCGATCCCGACAAGCGTCTCGCAGGGGTCGTCTGTGTAGCCCTGGAAGTTCCGGATCAATGTCCCGGCCTTCGCTTTGGCCGTCAGACTGTCGGATGGCAGGGCAAAGTGGTCGATGCCGATGGCCTCGTACCCCATCGTCGTCAGCAGATCTTTGGCAAGGCGTGCAAGACCGTAGCGTGCTTGCGCATTGGGCAATTCGGTGTCCGGTATCATCACTTGTCGCTTCGATACATGCGGGACATGGGCGTATCCGTATAAGGCAATCCGGTCGGGACGAAGGGACGCGATCTGGTCAAGAGTATCCCCAATGCTTATCGCCGTCTGAAAGGGAAGTCCGTAAAGCAGATCGACATTCAGGCTTTTGACGCCATTGTGGCGCAGTGTTTCGATCACGTCTTGGGTTTGCTCAAAGCTCTGCTCCCGCCCGATGGTGCGTTGCACGCGCGGCGCAAAGTCTTGCACCCCAACGCTGGCGCGGGTCATCCGGCGCTTCGCCAACACGTCCAGAACATCCGGCTGTGCCTCCGTGGGATCGATTTCAACCGAAAATTCGAAATCTTTTGTGACATCGAAAAGTGCGAAAATCTGGTCAAGGAAGCGCTGCATCAAGTCAGCGCTCAGCAGCGTCGGTGTCCCGCCACCAAGATGGAGCCGCCGCAGTCTGATGCCGTCGGGCAATGCCGCGTGATAGGCCGCGACCTCAAGCATGAGAACATCCATGTAGGCCTCAACCGGGCTGAGGGTCTTGGTGCCTTGCGTACGGCAGGCGCAGAACCAGCAGAGGCGGCGGCAGAAGGGGATATGCACATAGACCGAGATCGCGTCGTCAGGATCGACCTTTGCCAGCCAATCCCGTTGAAATCGGGCCCCTACGTCCTGTGCAAAACGGTTTGCGGGCGGGTAACTCGTATAACGCGGTACTTTCGCGTCAAAGAGACCATATTTTTGAAGAGTGCTTGTGTGATCCATGACCGCCACTATGGTGATGGACGTAGCCAACAACATTGACCCAGATCAAACTCAATGAACTTTGTATTTAACGAACGTGATGGGTGCGCAAAGTGCCCGATCCGCCATCGGGCGGTGTGTGCGCGCTGCGACGAAGACGAGCTTTCAGTGTTGGAAGGCATGAAGTCGTATAAGACTTTCGCCCAAGGGGAGCCGATCATATGGCGCGGTGATGATATGCATCACATCTCTTCTGTTGTGGCGGGGATCGCCTCCTTGTCGCGCACGCTGGAAGATGGCCGCACACAGGTCGTCGGGCTGTTGCTGCCGTCAGACTTTATTGGCCGACCGGGGCGCGAAACGGTTGATTTTGATGTCACAGCTGTAACCGAAGTCACTCTGTGCCGTTTCCAGCGCAAACAATTTGAAACGCTGGTCACTGACGTGCCCCATATCTCGCAACGCGTGATGGAAATGGCGTTGGACGAATTGAATGCCGCGCGCGAGTGGATGGTCCTGTTGGGCAGGAAGACCGCACGCGAGAAAATCGCAACTTTCATCGAAATGGTTGTCCGGCGCGATACTGTGCCCGTTCATACTGGTCAGGCACATACCTTGCCTCTGACCCGCGAGGAGATTGCGAATTTCCTCGGCCTCACGTTGGAGACCGTCAGCCGTCAGCTGTCCTCCATGAAGAAAGAGGGCGTCCTGACATTCAGTGATCGCCGGAAGTTCACGGTTCTGAATTTGGCCGCCTTGCAAGAAGCGACAGGCGATGATGCGGATGGTGGTGTGATCATCTGACGAACTTGACCTAGATCAAAGATACATCCGAACACATGCCGTAACTCATTCTGATATGCGGGGTCGGGTGGCCTGATTTCCGCATTCGCAGAAAGAGGGACACGTACGATGGATGTAGTAAAGCTTGTAGCACTTGGCCTGATCACTTTGATCGCGGCCTATGCATCGGACCAAGGGCTGGATATCGCGTTTCGCGTCCATGGGTTCATTGTGCTGGTCGTTGCGGCAGGCCTTTTTATTCACGTACTGCGCCGCGTTGATGAACCCAAGACGGCCATAGTCGCAACTGATTACAACGATGGGCCGGTCAGGGCTGGCGTGATCGCGACCGCATTTTGGGGCATTGCCGGATTGGCGGTTGGTGTCTTGATCGCTTTTCAACTGGCGTTTCCCGCATTGAATTTCGACTGGGCGCAGCCTTACGGGAATTTTGGCAGGCTTCGTCCGCTGCATACATCTGCGGTGATCTTTGCGTTTGGTGGCAACGCGCTTATCGCGTCGTCCATCTACATCGTGCAACGCACCAGCCGCACGCGCCTGTTCGGAGGGGGCCTCGTCTGGTTCGTGTTCTGGGGGTACCAGCTGTTCATCGTTCTGGCCGCGACAGGCTATTTGCTGGGGGCCACGCAGTCCAAGGAATATGCAGAGCCTGAATGGTATGTCGACATCTGGCTGACGCTCGTCTGGGTGGCGTATCTCGTTATCTTTCTGGGCACGATCATCAACCGGAAAGAGCGCCACATCTACGTCGCCAACTGGTTCTTTCTGGCGTTCATCGTCACCGTGGCCATGCTGCATATCGTCAACAATCTGGCGGTGCCTGTCAGTATCTGGGGCAGTAAGTCCGTACAGCTTTTCTCGGGCGTTCAGGATGCGATGACCCAATGGTGGTACGGGCATAATGCGGTCGGGTTCTTCCTGACAGCAGGCTTTCTGGGCATGATGTACTACTACGTGCCCAAACAGGCGAACCGGCCTGTGTACAGCTACAAACTGTCCATCGTGCACTTCTGGGCGCTGATATTTCTCTACATCTGGGCGGGCCCCCACCACTTGCATTACACGGCGCTGCCCGACTGGGCGTCGACGCTGGGCATGGTGTTCTCGATCATCCTGTGGATGCCAAGTTGGGCGGGCATGATGAATGGCCTCATGACGTTGAACGGTGCCTGGGACAAAATCCGCACTGATCCGATCATCCGTTTCCTTGTGGCGTCCCTCGCCTTTTACGGCATGTCCACCTTTGAGGGTCCGATGATGTCGATCCGTGCGGTCAACAGCCTGTCGCATTATACCGACTGGACCGTGGGGCATGTGCACTCCGGCGCGCTTGGGTGGAACGGCATGATCATTTTCGCGATGATCTACTTCCTGACGCCCCGCCTGTGGAACCGTGGCGCGATGTATTCCACTGCTGCGATGAACTGGCACTTCTGGCTCGCGATGATCGGGATCGTTCTATACGCCGCGTCGATGTGGGTCAGCGGCATCATGGAAGGCCTGATGTGGCGCGAAGTCGATGACCAGGGCTTCCTCGTCAACAGCTTTGCCGACACCGTCAGTGCCAAGTTTCCGATGTACGTGGTGCGGGGTCTGGGGGGTGTTCTCTATCTTGGCGGGGCCTGCATCATGGTCTGGAATATGTGGAAGACCATTCGCGGTCACGCCATCGTCCATCAGCCCATTTCCCAAATGACCGTTCCGGCCGAGTAAGGAGAAAGACACATGGCATTGATCGACAAACACGCCATTCTTGAGCGAAGCCCAACCCTGTTGCTGACCTTTTCGCTTACTGTGGTGACCATCGGCGGTATCGTCGAAATCGCGCCCTTGTTCTGGTTGGAGAACACGATCGAAAAGGTGGAGGGCATGCGCCCCTACAGTCCGCTCGAATTGGCCGGGCGCGACATCTACATCCGCGAAGGGTGCTATGTCTGTCACAGTCAGATGATCCGGCCCATGCGCGATGAGGTGGAGCGCTATGGCCATTATTCGCTGGCTGCGGAATCGATGTATGATCATCCATTTCAATGGGGGTCAAAACGGACGGGTCCGGATCTGGCGCGCGTCGGTGGGCGCTATTCGGATGACTGGCATCTTGTACACCTGATAGACCCGCAATCGGTTGTACCCGAAAGCATCATGCCCTCTTACGCCTTCTTGATGGATGCGTCGCTTGATGGTGAGCGGATCGGCGACCTGATGGCAACGCACCGCATTGTGGGCGTGCCATACAGTGATGATCAGATCGAAAATGCGCGCCTTGATTTCAAGCTGCAAGCGGACCCCGATGAAGATTGGGATCCGATGGTCGAAAGGTATCCCGGTGCGGTGGTCGGCAATTTTGACGGGCAGCCGGGGATCACCGAAATGGATGCGCTGATCGCCTACTTACAGATGATGGGGACGTTGGTCGATTTCTCGACCTTTGTGCCTGACGACAGCCGTTAAGGAGACTCAGATGGAAACCTATTCACTTCTCAGAGAATTCGCCGACAGCTGGTTCCTGATTGCGATGTTCGCTTTCTTTCTTGGCACGGCGGTCTTTGCCTTCTGGCCGTCATTGAAGGCCGCGCGCGATGACGCGGCTTCCATCCCGCTGCGGGATGAGGCGACGGGCTGCGCCAAAAATTGCGCGACCTGTGTGTGCAAACCACTCTTAGAACAGGAGCGCAACGATGGATGAACCGCGCGTTGACGAACTGACCGGCCGGCCCACAATGGGGCATGAGTTTGACGGGATCGAAGAGCTTAACACACCGATGCCGCGCTGGTGGCTATGGACCTTCTACCTCACGATCATCTGGGGTGTCGGGTATACGATTGCCTATCCTGCCTGGCCGATGGTTTCGAGCGCGACAGCCGGACTTTTGGGCTATTCGACACGGGCTGAAGTATCCGCCGATATTGCCGATCATAACCTGTCAAACGCTGCACTGGTTGAACAGTTGAATGCTGTGGATCTTGCGGCATTTGACCCGCAATCAGACCTGCACAGATATGCTGTTGCGCGGGGCGCGTCCGTGTTTCGCGCGCAGTGCAGTCAGTGCCACGGGTCGGGTGCTGCCGGTGCGGTTGGGTATCCAAATCTGCTGGACAACGATTGGCTCTGGGGCGGAGACCTAGAGAATGTTGCCCATTCTGTGCGGCACGGTATTCGTAATGAAACCGATACTGATGCCCGTTATTCTGAAATGCCCGCATTTGGCGACATACTTGAGCCCGAAGAGATTGAGGCATTGGTCAAATTTGTACCCACCCTTGCCGAGGCAGATTGGGACAGTGCGGGCGGTGTCCTTTTTGCAGATAACTGCGCGGCCTGTCACGGCGACCTTGGATTGGGTGATCGCAGTCAGGGCGCGCCCAATCTTGCTGATGCGATCTGGCTTTATGGTGGTGACAGCGAAAGCCTGACCCAGACGATTGCCAAAGCACGGTTTGGTGTCATGCCCGCATGGGGACAGCGCCTGAGCGAAGAAGACGTGCGCGCGGTCTCGACCTATGTGCATTCCCTCGGGGGAGGCGAATAGCGTCCCAGAACCAAACTTGATCTGGGTCAAGGTTTTGGGGCCGTCGCCGATCTATGCTGACCAAGAACCATGCACGGCGGACAAAATGGCACCCCAAACTGACGGCCTTTATGCGGCACGCGAGCCGATTTTTCCAAAACGTGTGTATGGCACGTTTCGCAACCTGAAATGGGCGATCATGGCTGTCACTCTTGGCATCTATTATCTGGTGCCATGGCTCCGCTGGGATCGCGGCCCCAACCTGCCGGATCAAGCCGTTCTGATCGACCTTGCCAACCGCCGCTTCTACTTTCTCTGGATCGAAATCTGGCCGCATGAATTCTATTTTGTCGCAGGATTGCTGATCATGGCAGGGCTGGGTCTGTTTCTGTTTACATCAGCCTTGGGCCGCGTTTGGTGTGGATATACCTGCCCGCAAACGGTCTGGACCGATCTGTTCATCCTTGTCGAGCGTTGGATCGAAGGGGATCGCAATGCGCGCATCCGTCTGCACCGGGCAAAATGGTCGCCGCGCAAGGCCGCATTGCGGGCCCTGAAATGGATTGTCTGGACATTGATAGGCGTAGCGACCGGCGGGGCCTGGGTGTTTTATTTTGCGGATGCACCAACATTGGCAAACCAGTTTCTGACCCTGACGGCGCCAGCGGTTGCATGGATCACGGTGGCAATTTTGACGGCCACAACCGTCATATTGGGCGGGTTCATGCGCGAACAGGTCTGTATCTACATGTGCCCCTGGCCGCGCATCCAGGGGGCCATGATGGACGACAGTACCCTGACAGTGGCCTACCGCGACTGGCGGGGCGAGCCACGCGGCAAAGCCCGCGATGCAACAGCCGGAGACTGCGTCGACTGCAACGCCTGCGTGGCCGTCTGTCCGATGGGGATCGACATTCGCGACGGACAGCAAATGGAGTGCATTACCTGTGCGCTTTGCATAGATGCGTGCGACGATATCATGGGCAAACTTGGCCGCGAGCGGGGGTTGATCGACTATCTCGCGCTTTCTGACGCGCCCATGGAACAGGCGGGCGAAAAACCACGCCCTCTTTGGGCGCATGTGCTGCGGCCCCGTACGGTTCTTTATTCGATCATCTGGGCGAGTTTTGGGGTGGCGATGATGTACGCCTTGTTCATCCGGCCCGAGATCGAGATGACCGTTGCACCGGTCCGCAACCCGACCTTTGTGACCTTGTCTGATGGCTCCATCCGAAATGCTTATGAAATTCGTCTGCGTAACAAGCACGGTGAACCACGCCAATTCGGCGTCCATGTCTCTGGGGATCTGGCGCTGCGCCTTGATCTTGAAGGAACCCCTTACGACTCCATCGCCGTTGCACCGGACGCAACACACAAGATCCGCGTCTATGTCACGATACCGAGGCACAGCCCACTTGCAGAGGCGAACGAAACGCCAATCCGCTTCTGGATCGAGGACCTCGGGAATGGGGAGCGCGCTTCTGTGAACTCAATCTTCAACGGGAGAGGAGATCAATAATGGCTGAGCTAAAGGGCAAACATGTGGCCACGATGTTCGTAACGGGTTTTGGTATCATCATCGCCGTGAACCTCACGCTGGCCTGGAATGCGGTCCGGACCTTCCCCGGTCTTGAGGTTCGAAATTCCTATGTTGCAAGCCAGACATTCGATGCCGACCGTGCTGCGCAATTGGCATTGGGCTGGGACGTCTCTGCGCAGTTGCAGGGGGACAAGCTGGTGCTCGAATTCATGAAAAAGGGGCAGCCGGTTGAACCGGAAATAGTCAGTGCGATATTCAGTCGCGCAACATCGGTTTCCGTCGATCAACAACCAGAGTTTGCGTTCGATGGCACAGCGTTCGTCGCACCTGTTGAGGCTGCGACAGGGAATTGGAACCTACGCCTTGTTGCGCGCGCTGAAAACGGTGCGGTGTTTCGGCAGCGGGTTATCGTGGAGACATCACAATGATGGCGGCCTGCCCTGCCTGTGTGGCGGCCCCTGCGGCGGTTGAACTGGCGCAGATGGCCAATGCCGTTCAGCTGTCCGTGCCCTCTGTGCGTTGTGCGGCCTGTATCAGCACGATTGAAAGCCACCTGTCGCAGGTCAAAGGGGTCGTCTCTGCGCGGGTGAACCTGACCCAGAAACGCGTGCAGATCATCACGGATCATCCTGTCAGTCAGATGGTCGACGCTCTTGGGCACATTGGCTACGAAGCTTTCCCGCTGGCTTCCCGCGCTTTGGTCAACGATGTGGACCCGGAAGGCCGCGATCTGCTGATGCGGCTGGGGGTTGCCGGGTTTGCGATGATGAACGTCATGCTGTTGTCTGTCGCGGTCTGGTCAGGCGCGTCGGGCGCCACACGGGATTTGTTCCACTTGGTTTCCGCCGCCATTGCGCTTCCGGTGGTTCTCTATTCTGCACAGCCGTTTTTCAGGAATGCCCTATCGGCGCTGAAGGTCGGTCGGTTGAATATGGATGTACCGATTTCGCTGGCGATCATTCTTGCCGGTGGCATGTCACTTTTCGAGAGCCTGATGGGAGGCGAACACGCCTATTTCGACGCGGCCCTGTCACTGACGTTCTTCCTGCTGATCGGCCGGTACCTTGAACACAGCACCCGATCGGCTGCGCATTCGGCGGCAAAGGAATTGGCCGCGCTTGAAGCACATACGGCAGAGCGGCAAACAGAAACCGGATCAGAGATCGTCCCGATTGACGCGTTGAAGGTCGGCGACATCGTTTTGGTAGCCAGCGGCATGCGCGTTCCGACAGACGGTCAATTGATCACGCAGCATGGCATCACCGACCGCTCATTGCTGACTGGCGAAAGCGAGCCTGTGCCCCATGTGGCCTCTGACCAGATCCATGCGGGTGAAGTAAATCTGGCGGGACCCGTTGAAGTCAGAGTCTCAGCCGTAGGACAAGACACCCGCCTGCACCAGATCGCGCGATTGGTGGAAACTGCCGAGAATGCGCGTAACCGCTATACCTCGCTGGCGGATCGGGCCGCGCAAATCTACGCGCCTGCGGTCCATTTGTTGGCCATCATCACCTTCGCAGGATGGTTCCTCTGGACCCAGGATGTCCGCCACGCGCTCAATATCGCCATCGCTGTGTTGATTATTACGTGCCCCTGTGCGCTGGGGCTGGCGGTGCCGGCTGTGTCTACTGCCGCGATTGCCCGGCTCTATCGCATGGGATTTCTGGTAAAGTCCGGGACCGCTTTGGAACGATTGTCAGAAGTGAAAACCATTGTCCTTGATAAGACGGGGACACTGACCAAACCGGATTTCTCTTTCGACCTAAGTGCATTTCACGCCGAAGAACTGGGCATTGCCAAAGCGCTCGCCCAATCAAGCGCCCATCCGCTGTCACAGGCGCTCAACACGTACCTGTCCGATCAGGCCCCTGCAAAACTGACGGATATCATCGAAGTATCGGGATGTGGGGTTTCGGGGCATCTGAACCAGATGGAGGTTGCGCTGGGCAAGGCAGAATGGCTCAGCCCAGAGCAATCTGGTCTGATCTTGAAGATTGGCGAAGAAGTCCACGCGCTCCCCTTTCAAGAGGCTCTCAGATCAGGTGTTCCCGAAATGATAAGACGGCTCCAAGCCGAGGCCTTTGATCTGGAAATTCTGTCAGGGGATAACGCGGCAAAAACCAGCGCCCTTGCCCGCTCTCTAGGGTTGCGCAGATTCAGATCAGAGGTTTCGCCGGAGAAAAAGAATGCCCGCATCACCGAACTTTCTGCCCAGTCACAATACCCCTGTATGATCGGGGATGGGCTGAACGATACCATCGCACTGGCAAATGCGCATGCTTCCATCGCGCCGGGAGAGGCACTGGATGCCGCACGCAATGCTGCAGATGTGATTGTGATCAGCGACGAGATGGAAAAAATTCCGCAGGTCTTTGCGATCTCCCGCATGGCAGTGGCTCTTTCGCGGCAGAACTTTGGGATCGCCATCGCATACAATGCTGTCGCCATTCCAATTGCTGTTCTGGGGTACGCCACGCCATTGGCAGCGGCACTCGCGATGTCGCTTTCTTCGGTTACCGTTTTGCTGAACGCGGCACGGGTGGGGTATGGAAAATGAATGTACTGGTTTTCTTGATCCCGATTTCGCTCAGCCTTGGTGGCCTGGGTATTGCGGCCTTTATCTGGACACTGAAGGCGCGGCAGTATGATGATCCAAGTGGAGACGCCGCCCGCATTCTTGCTGACGATGGCTAACGATTTTGTCGCCATTCATCCAACCAGGCGAAGCGTCACCGCCAGTTCTTGTGCGGATAGGTTTGGCCGCACAAGGGCCCTCTCCAGCGTCGCTTGGCACCGGTCATTTCAGCAGACGTCCGGCCATAATCAGCTTGCCGCCTTTGCGGGTTCCCAAACGGCACGACCCCTGCGTATAGTTGGCCACCGCCTCCAATCGCGGCTGCATTTTGGACCGTTGATTTATGACTGCTTCCTCCCAAGATGGCCTTAGCCCTCAAACGTCGAAGTCACAGGATTCAGGCGACGACAGCCAGACTGGCATGGTGGACCGCGCGCTTTGGCAGATGTTGCGCCCCTCGGCGCCGACGGATGCTTTTGCCAATGCATGGCTGACGCTCCAATCGCAGTTTATCGGTAAGGTGACGAAAGCGGCGCTGATCCTGCCGGGACCAGACAAAGACAATCACATGATTCCCCGCGCCATCTGGCCCGCGGATGCAACCATCGATTCCGATATGAGCGCGACAGCGGAACGCGCAATTGCCGACAAGCGCGCTGTTCTGCGGGACACCGGCAATCAGGTCATTTGCGTCTGCTATCCCTATCTTGACGATGATCGCCTGCTTGGGGCTGCGCTGTTGCGCCTAGACGGAGCCACCCAGCAAGAGGCGCGTCAAGCGATGCGCCGGCTGCAATGGGGCGGCGGCTGGGTCGAACTGCACGATGCGCGGGACCGCGAACATAGCATCGCAATTGAACGGGATCGCGGGCAGGCGGCCATCGATGTTCTGGTGGAACTGCTTGAGGCCCGAGGCCACCGCGCGGCGGCCATGGCGGCGGCCACTGCGACGGCGGCGGGGTTGGATTGCGATCGCGTATCTGTGGGGTTACTGCGCGGCAAAAAGCTCAAAGTAGCAGCGGTGTCGCATACGGCAGACATGGGCACGCAGCTGTCGCTGGCGCAACTGATCCGTCGTGCGATGCTGGAATGCCTTGACCAGGGTGGTGCGATCCAGCGCCGCGCCACCGCCGAGGCCAACGCGCAAGAAGACACGCGCGTGTCCCGTGCCCACGGTGAATTGCTGCGCCAGCAGGGCGCGATGTCGGTCCTGACCTTGCCGCTCAGTGACGCGGATGGCGAGGTGATCGGCGCGATGACCTTGGAACATCGCGACGCGGCGGGCGTGACGCAAGAGCGGCGCGACCTCGCACTTGGTATCGGCGCGTTGATAGGTCCGATCCTGCGTCAGAAGATGCTCGCGGATCGCGGTTGGCCCATGCGCCTTCTGACGTCAATCGGGCGCATTCTGGCGGCGATATTCGGGCCTGCGCGGCTTGGTGCGAAGCTGACGTTCCTGTTGCTTGCCGCGGCAATCTTTTGGGCGGCGACAGCACGCACCGCCTTCGAGGTCGTCGCGGATGCGCGGCTGGAAGGCACCGTGCAAAGGATCGTGTCCGCCCCATTTGACGGCTATCTTGTGGGCCAGACGGTGCGCCCCGGTGATCGCGTGACGGAAGGACAGGTGTTGGCCCAACTGGATGACCGCGATCTGCGGCTGCGCTTGCTGGCGGCAGAAGCCGAGCTCAACGAGAACGAGATCGAGCGCAACGAGGCCACCGCCCTTGGGCGGCGTACCGACGAGGCGCTTCTGGGCGCGCAAATCGCACAGGCCAATGCACAGATCGATCTGTTGCGCGCGCAAATCGCGCGTACGGAACTGGTGGCGCCATTTGACGGGGTGGTGGTGTCGGGGGATCGCACACAGGAACTCGGCGCGGCAATTTCGCGCGGAGAAGAGCTGTTCGTGATTGCGCCGCTGGATGACTACCGCCTGCGGCTGTCGGTCGAGGAAGGTGACATCGCGGTGCTGACAGCGGAGCAGGTGGGCCGCGTGCGCTTTGCCGCGCGGCCGGACGAGACCTTTCCCTTCGTGGTCGAGCGTATCCTGTCCGTTGCCACACCCGAAGATGGTGGCAACCGCTTTGCGCTTGAGGCACATCTTGAGGCGCCTGCCTCGACCGGTACGGAAGTCTTGCTGCCCGGTATGGAAGGGGTGGCGCGCGTGTCGATCGAGGACCGTCTGACGGTGAAGGTCTGGACGCAGGACTTCGTGAACTGGCTACGCCTTGCCACATGGCGTTGGCTGCCGTGAGCATCGCACCGACCCCATATTCAGCCATCTGGGCGCAAGTCGCATCGCTGCGGCCTGCGTTGCGCCCCCACGTCATTTTGCACCGGCAATATTTTCGCGGCTCCCTTTGGTATGTGATGGAGGATCCGACCGGTGGGAAATTCTTCCGCTTCTCGCCCGAAGCCTATGCGCTGATCGGGTTGATGGACGGGCGCCGCGCATTGGGCGAGGTCGCCCGCGCCGCAGAGGAGCGCCTTGGCGTCAACGCGCCCACGCAGGACGAAATCGTGCAACTTCTGTCACAGCTTCACGTGGCAGGCGTTCTGACCACCGACCGTATTCCCGACCTCGAGGAAATCGCAGAGCGCGACAAGACAATGCGCCGCAAGCGGATGATGCAATCGATGCGCAACCCCTTGGGCGTCAAGGTGCCGCTCTTCACCATTGACGGCTTTATCAGTGCCACGATGCCATTGGTGCGGCCCCTGTTCACTTGGGTGGGGTTTATCGCGTGGCTGGGGCTGATCGTCTGGGGCACGGTGATGGCCGCGATCCATTGGGACGAACTGACCGGAAACATCGTGGATCGCGTGCTTTCGGGAAACGGGATCGCGTTGCTGTTGATTTCTTATCCGGTGGTCAAGATGCTGCACGAACTCGGGCATGGCTATGCCGTCAAACACTGGGGCGGGCAGGTGCGCGAAGTGGGGGTGATGTTCCTTGTGTTCATGCCTGTGCCCTATGTCGATGCCTCTGCCGCGATCGGTTTCCCGTCCAAGCGTCAACGCATGGTGGTCGGCGCGGCCGGTATCATGGTCGAGCTTGCTGTCGCCGCCATGGCCATGATCGCCTGGACCGAAATGGAGCCGGGCGTGGCAAGGGCCTTGATGTTCAATGTGATGCTGATTGGCGGCATATCGACACTGTTGTTCAACGGCAATCCGTTGCTGCGCTTTGACGGGTACTACGTGTTTGCCGACCTGATCGAAGTCCCGAATCTGGGCCAGCGGTCCAACAAGTACCTGTCATATCTGGTGCGCCGTCATCTGTTCGGATTGGACAACGCACGCACACCCGTTACGGCACACGGAGAACGTAAGTGGCTGTTTTGGTATGCGGTTCTGGCCTTTATCTACCGTATGATAATCATGCTTGGGATTTCGCTATTCGTGGCGGGAAAGTTCTTTTTTGTCGGGATCGCGCTGGCGCTGTGGTCTGTCGTCCTGATGATCGGTCTGCCGATATCAAAGGCGGTGATCTATCTGTTGAGCGCGCCTGAGCTGGAAACCCGCCGTCGCCGTGCCTTTATCGCGTCGGCGGGGCTTGTGGCGGTGATCTGCGGGCCGTTGATTGTGATCCCCGTTCCGGATGCAACAATCGCGTGGGGCGTTGTCACCGCACCCGGTGAGACGCGGGTGATGACACGCACCGGCGGCTGGCTGAGTGAGGTGGCAAGTCCCGGTCGCATGGTCGATGATGCGCGCGCACAGGTGGCACAGCTGGAAGATCCGCTCGCCGTACCGCGTGCCCGGCTGGTCGCCGCGCAATTGCAAGAGGCGGAGATTCAGCTCGCCGCCAGCGATGCCCGCGACCCGTTGCAGGCGCGCATTGACGTATCACGGCGTGATCTTGCCCGGCGCGATCTGGAGCGTCTGGGTGAGCAGCACGATGCATTACAAGTGCTGGCCCCGCAAACCGGACAATTCCAGCCGCTGATCGGGGCAGATACGCTGGGCCGGTTTGTGCCGCAGGGCACCGTGCTGGGCTATGTCACCGATGACAATGACGGCTGGGTTGTGCGTGCTGTGGTGCCGCAAAAAGACATTGACCGGATCGCCGTGGGGCAGAGACCGATTGCGTTGCGTTTCTCGACCGAGCCGTCCCAGACCTATACGGCACAGGTCGTTGCGCGCACACCGCGCGCCACCCGCGATCTGCCAAGCGCTGCACTGACGACGACCTTCGGCGGTCCGATCCCTGCCGATTTTGGTCCCAATCCCACCCGTGCCCTTGAAAGCGTGTTCATACTTGATCTGGCCGTGGACGGACGCCCCGATACCTTGTTCTTCAACCAACGGGTCTGGGTGCGTTTCGATCAGGGCCGCAGCTCGATTGCGGTGCAATGGGGCCGCTGGATGCGGCAGATCTTCCTTGATCGGTTCGGAGTCTAGCCATGGCGCAACGCGCAGGGCGTGATGCAGGCGCACTCGACAAGCTGGGGCGTAAACTGTGGGTACGGCTCTGGCCGGTTGCCAGACCACTTGCCATCGTCGGACTTGCCCTGCGGGGTCGGCAGACGCGACAGGCCCACGCAGCGATGACCCGAAAGCTTGGCTATTCTGACCGTTTGCGTGCGCTGGCCGTGTCGCGGGGCTGGATCGTAGAACTCTTCAATCAGCCCCGGCGCGAAGCGGTGTTGGAACTGGCGGCACTGATTTTGTCGCAACACCAGCGCGGGGTCACCATCGCAACCAGCCATCCCGGAGACGCGGAACGTCTGGCGGATGCGATGGAAGCGTCGTTTGCCCGATTGGGCAGGACGCTTGAGCCGCTGGATGATGCGGCGGCTTTTCCCGAAGGACGCGCGACTGTCGGGCAGTTGCGCCGGATCGCCCATGACCGTCTGCGTGACCGGATTCTGATCGACGAACCTGCGACGCCGATGCGTCTGGCGACGCGTCAATTGCGCGGCAAACCGATGACCGTGCCAACAGAGCGGCGCGACCCGGCGGTCATTCTCGCTGATGCGGACCGCGCCTTGCTGGATGACGCCCGCAGCGCCATCGCGGGGGGTGTGGCACTTGATCATATCTTTGCCCCGGCAGAAGGGCGCCGTGCACTGGTGCTTGCCAACGCGCTGCAGGAGGGCAGGGACTGGACGCTCGAAAAGCAACCCACCCTCAGCGCCATTGGACGCACGCGCGTGGCCGAGGTGGACGATCCTGATCTGCCCGTAGAAATCGCGCGACGCGTATTTCTGGTGACGCTCGCGCTGACAGCGATCAACCAACTGCGCAAGGGCCATGATTATGTCATCGAAGACGACACCGTGACCATCATCGACCCGCAGACCGGCGCGCCCGATCCGGGGCGCTCCTGGACCAGCGGCATGCAGCAGATGGTCGAATTGCGCAACGGTCTGCGCCCCACGCCCGTGCGCCGCTCGCGGGCGCAGATCGGGCTGGGCGAGGTGCTGGACGCACTGCCTCTTTTGGGGGGTGTTGCAGCCGATCTGGATGGTGCTGCGCGCGAGTTGTACCTGCTTTATGGCGCGCCGGTCTGGACATCACGGCATGGGCGCAAACGACGCCAGAAGTTCGTGCGCAACAACGCAGCGCTTGGCCAGCTTCTGGAGCGCCACGCGCGGGCGGGTGCGACGATTGTCACCGACCGTCCCGAGCTTGTTGGCGGGATCGATCCCGTGCGTCGCGAAGTTGCCGAACAGGGGCTGTCTGAGCCAACGGAATTGATCGTTCTGGCCGACGCCGCCGAGAGCCGACGCACCGCGGTTGCCCTGTCGCAACGCAACGCCAACGCGCAGGTTCTGGAGTGCCTCTCGCTGGACGATCCGGCACTGTCGGGATGGCGCTGGCGCATCCTGCGCGCGCTTTGGCCGGTGCTGCCATGGCGCGGGCTTCGGGCGTCGCGATTTCTGGATACCCAACGGCAAAAACACGGCAAGGTTGCGGCGCGTCAAAGAGCTAGCCAAAAGGATGCAGCGACGCGTCGGCGGCGTTTGCTGGCCTTCGCATCCCGCGCCTAGGGCAGATTTCTCCCTAAAGACTAAGTTTCCCCTACGTTAAATCGCCTTTGGGTGGTACCATGACATTTCATTTACCCTTTCTGCAGGGACTATTTATATGCCTTTTCCATTCGGCAAGTCTGATTTTGAAATCTCCACACTGACAAAGGCCCGCCCCGTGCGACGCAGTTACGGTGCGGCAATTCGCGAAATGTTCGCGCGGCGACGGGAACGCAAACAGACCTCCCAGCGCCGCCACGCAGTCACCGTGGAGGCCATGGAGCCGCGGATCCTGCTGTCGGCAGACCCAATTTTCGCGCATATGTTGTCTGACGGCGGTGATTACACCCTTGGGCTGATGTTCGACGATGCGGAAGACCTCTACCGCATCCAATTGACGAATGATATCGATGGGTTAGTCGTCGCCAGCTCTGAACTGGATGGCGTGAACGAGGTGCAGATTACGGGCACATCGGACGCCGACAAACTGACGGTCGATCTGTTGTTCCGCCCCGACCCCGCGTTCAAAATTACATTTGACGGTGGCGACGGTGAGGACGAATTGATCCTTGATGGCGCCAAGCATACCAGCGTCACCTATGACCTTGGTGCGAATGGAACGGGCACCATCACACAGAGCGAAGGCGGCGCCGATCATGTGCGCGATTTCGTCAACGTGGAACTGGTGACGGATACCTCTGCAGCAGAATCACGCACGATAAATGACACGGTTTCCGGCCGTGGCGGATCAATCGTGATTGGCGACAATGATGTCGAAAATGACGGACTATCCCGAATTTCGATGGGACCAGATGCATCCAAGACCGTTTTGGACTTTGGCAAACCCGCCCTTGGCGGCGCCTATGGCAGTGGTGCGCTTGATATCAATATCATGGATGGCAACGACGACATCCGGTTCGAAGGGTTCGATCAGCAGCTGACGGATGCCGCCACCGAACTGGACCTTGCGGGCAACCCTGATGTGGTCGCGCGCCTGATCGCGGGCGGCAATGCAGAACTGACCGGACCACAGGCAGATGTGACATGGTACATCGTCGGGCAAGACCGCGCCTATGTGGACGGGCTGTTCGTCAGTGGCGTCGACACGCTTACCGGTGCCGAAAACAACGACGACACGTTCTATTTCGAACTGAATCTGGGCAATACATTTGCGGATGGCGGCGTTAACGATCCGTGGGAAACAATCGACCTTCCCGGACGCTGGTCCGGCGTGATCAACGGCGGGGCAGGCGGAACGGATGTCATCGTGCAACAGGGTGCGATTTTCTCCGGTCCGATGGCGGGCAGTTCCGGCAGCGCGTCAATCAACCTAGAGACATTCAACTACACCGGCATGGAGCCCACGATCACCGTTGGCGGCACTGTCGGGGATGACGACTTCACGCTGCGGGCAACCGGAACCGGCGCGTTCGAGATTATCAACGGGTCCGGCGCGCGCTTTGGAGGGTCCACCTTCAATGCTGGTGCGCCACTTGTCGTGAACCTTGGCTTTGGCGATGACACCTTCCGCCTTGGCACAGGTCTGACCGCCTGGGCTGGCAGCCTGACCGTGCGCGGCGACTTTGGCGGCGACGTCATCTATATGGAAAACGATATCAACACGCGCGGCGGTGATATCAAGATGGACGCCGAGCTGATCCTCGTCGACGGCGCAGTGATCGACACCCGTCTTTTGCCCGGCGCTGTCGGATCACATGGTGACATTCTGCTTGAAGGTGGCGGCAGTGGCGTATCATCATCGCGCTTTGCAGGGATCTTCTCGGGGAGCAATCCGTTCGAGAATGGCGGCGCTCAGGTTGAAGGTGCGGGCATTGTCATCGGTGGCGGTGCGCAGCTTTTGGCGGCAGACGTCAAGGGCAACACCGAAGCGGCCACAGCCGGTAATGTGACCATCACGGTCGATGCCGGCTTTGCGCTGGATGCGCTGGCCTTCACGCCGGGACTGAACGAAAAGATTGCGGCCGCTGCGATCCAGATCGGCAATGCCGTCATTCGCGCGGGTGAATTGAAGATCACCGCAAATGCCGACAGTTCCAAGGCCGTCGAGATCGAGATTGACGTTGATGCATTGCTGGGCCTGCCCGACGACGGCTCGGCTGAGGGTGATGTCGAAGACGGTGATGTTCCGCTTCTGGTTGGCGGTATCCAACTGGTAGCAAACGAGCTTGAAAGCGCCATCCAGAAACAGTTCGACAACCTGCCGGTTCTAGGCGCATTGACCAACAAGATTCCGGTCCACTTCATGCGGGCCGAAGCGATTGCCAAGATCGACCTGCTGGACGGTCTTGATGTCTGGGCCGAAACCTCGATCGATGTCGACGCGACAGCGACGTCGGAACTGACATTCACCAATCCGGGGATGAACTTTGGCTTTACCTTCGGGGAGTCCGATGCGACCGCCCTGACCACGGTCGAGGATGGTGTCACACTCGAAGCTGGTGGTCTTGTGTCGCTTGCGGCGTCGGCTGAAAATACGCTCGACGTGGCGACCAACATCCAGTCCGGCCTTGTGTTCAAAGCCAAGAAAAGCACCACTACAGGGTCCAAGCAGAAACGGGTCAAAGGGCCAGCGATTGCCGTGACCCTTGGCGACGCGACAACGACCGCGACAACCGACATCAGCGCGGGCGCAGAGATCATCGCCGGCGACATCACGATTTCGGCGGATACCAACACCAAACAATCCGTCGGCACATCCTCCAAGATCGTCCAGCCGCAGTCCAATCAGGGCACCGCGATCGGGATCACGGTTGCGTTTCTCAACAATCAGGCCACCGCACAGGTTGCAGGTGAACTGACCGCGACGGATACGATCACCATCGAAGCCGACGCGGTAAACGAAGAAACGCTGCTCTCGACCAAGGCGTCCACCAAGGCGAAACCTGCCGCTGCCGATCAGGGTGCCGCGGGCGCTGCCAAACAGCAGATCACCGGACAGGCGAGCGGTCTGGCTGGCAAATGGGGTGGTCCGGGCCAGTTCGGTCTGTCCGCCGGCGTTATCGTCTCCGAGAATGTTCTGGGCGCGAACGCGCTTGTGCTGGACGGGGCCAGAATTGAAGCTGAAACCTTGAACCTGACCGCCCGTGTCGAAGACAACTTCCGCACCACGGCCATCGGTGGCTCCAAGGCAGGCGCTGCCGTCAGCCTTGCAGGTGCCGTGAACGTGTCCCAATTCGACAATGATGCAGTCGTCCGCATTGACGCCGCGACTGTAACTGTTGGCGCCCTTGTCATGAGCGCAGAGGCGATCATCCCCAATCAGGTTGACCTGCTTGACGAAATCCCCGCCCTTGGCGCGGCCTTCTCGGACCTTGGGACCTCTTTGGGTGACATGCCGTCACTTTCTGATGCTTTTGGGGCCGTATGGGGCAGTGTTGACGTTGAGGACCCCGCCGCAACGCGCGGTGCATTGGCGGATGTGCAGACCGCATTTACCTCTTATTACGACGAGAGCCTTGGGCCAGCCCTGACCGGCGTGAGTGATTCAATCACGCCGTTCCTTGGGTATCTGACCCCGACAGGTGGTCTACCCAACAAAGTTGCGACCAGCTATGTCGCAGCCAGCGCCGCAGCAGGCGGCGGCGGGCCAAACGGACCGGAAGGCAAGTTTGCGCTTAACGGGTCGGTCAACATCATGCTGATCGAAAACAAGGCCAGTGCAGGGATCGGGACAGGCGCTCTGGTCACAGTCACCGGCGACGAAGGCGCAACGATTGAAACAGATGCCACCGTAGAGACGGTCGATATTGTCGGCATCCCGAATATCAAAGCCTTGTTCAAAGGCTCCACCAAAAGCGATGGCTCCGCTATGGGCGGCGCTTTCAGCTATGTGTCCAAACTGAACGAAGCGGATTCCTACATTGCCGACGGCGCGACGCTGAACGTTACCAAAGATCTGATGGTCGACGCGGTCACACGCCAGTTTGTCTTTAACGTCACCGATGCTGGTGGCAGCGGCGACGATCTGAACTTCCAGGGCAGCATCTCGATCAACGACCACGCCAACAATGCGCGTGCATGGATCGAAGACGGCGCAAGGGTTTCAGCGGACAATATCACCGTGAATGCCGATCACTCGGCCACGATGCTCAGCTTTGGTCTGTCGCTCGCGAAAGGTGGATCGACAGGCATCGGGATCAGCTCTGCTGTGAACATCGCCAACAACGTCACCCTCGCCAAGATTGGCGACGTTGTGTCTGATACGATCCCTGTCGGTTTCAACGCTGGCGTGACAGCAGCAGACGACGTGAACGTCACAGCCGACAGCACCAATCTGGGTCTGACCGTGGCCTTTGCGGGTGCCAAGCCCGACAGCGGCGGCGCCGACCCCGCCCCCGATCCGGCTGACAACGCCCCTGCCACCGCACCCACACCGGGTGATGTGACCGTTAACGAGAACACTGTCGATGTCGGCGGCAAGGCTGGCTTGGGAATTTCCGGCGCCATCGGTATCAATATCGTTAATCAGCACACCGAAGCGACGATTGCCGACACAGATGTCGCCGTAGGTGGCGATCTGCTGGTGCATGCGCTGACGCAGGCGCCTGTGGTGTCCGTGTCGATGCCGATCACACTGATCACAGGATCATCGGGAAGTGGCAACAACACCGGCATTGCCGGCGGTCTCAGCGTGACCAAGTTCGACCGTGACACAATTGCGCAGATCGTCTCTGGCACGGTCACGATGACAGGCAATGGCGACGTCACCGTAGAGGCTGAAACCCGCTCGGAAACTGTGGCGGTTGTCGTGGGCGGGTCAGGTGGATCGCAATCCGATAGGGCCATCGCAGGTTCAGTCAATGTGAGCGTGCTGGATGATGCGACCTTTGCTGCCATTGGTGCCGGAGCGTCGATCGTCAACGCGGACACCCTGTCTGTCAACGCGCACGATCATGCGGTTTCGGTGACGGTCGCTGGCGCGGCAGCAGACGGCAACCAAACCGGCGTTGGCGCGGCCTTTGACATCGGCATCTATAATGACACGGTCGAAGCGCGCATCGACGGCAACGTGACTGCCACGGGCGATGTGACGGTTGAGGCCTCCAATTTCTCGGTTCTTGTCTCTATAGCGGCAAGTCTCGGGTCTGCCGATACCGGGCTTGGTCTCGCAGGGTCGGTCGGCGTGAACTATGTCGACAGTGACGTCACCGCAGAGATTGGCGGTACGGTAACGGCGGATGGATCGGTCGGGGTCTTTGCGACGGATCAACTGATTGCCGTTTCGATTGTGGGCGCTGTGGGCAAAGGGACAACGGGCATCGGCATTGCGCCGGGCGTTATGGTTGTCGATCATGACACGCGCGCCGCGCTGACAAGCACGGCGAATGTCACCGCGCGCGGCTTTGGCGCAGGTCTGAACTACTTTGGTGGAACCGGCTACGGTTTGACCGTGGCTGCTGATACCGACGACAAATTGTTCATGGTCGCTCTTGCGGGCGCGAAGGGCGACGCCACAGCCCTTGCGGGCTCGGTCGGGTCAATCAATGTGCTGGGCACGACAGAGGCCACAATCGCGGACAACGCGCGCGTCAATGACGACGGCAACGCCCTGACGATTGCGGCGGGTGGATCTTCCGCTCAGGATGTCACCGTTGCAGCTCAAGCCGGGGCGCTGCAAATCACAGCCACGGGTGGTGCGGCCAAAGGCGGCAGCACAGCAATCGGCGCGGCCTTTGGCATCACCACGATGGATCGCGATGTCATTGCTTCCGTTGGTACGGGTGCCTTCATTGAAGCGCGCCGCGACCTGCTGGTCCACGCAGATTCTCGCGACACGATCATTACGTTCGCCGTCGGCGGATCGCAGTCTGACAGCTTTGCTGGCGCTGGCTCCTTGTCGCTGGGCGTTCTGGATCGCACGACGACCGCCTATATCGACGGAACTGTGCGTGTTGGCGGCAATGTGTCGGTCTCTGCGGATGCACGGCTGAATGCGGCGATGATTGCAGGCTCTATTGCCATCTCCAGCAGCGCAGGCGCGGTTGGCATCTCGGCGGCCCCGCTGATCACGATCAACAACACCTCTGCCGAAATTCGCGGTAACGCGGATATCAATGCAAATGCAGACAACACCACCGTTGTGTCGACCTTGGAAGGCAACCGTTCGATCCGTGGCGTAGACGTTTCGGCCAACGATCGTATCGTGTCTGTGGCAGCAGCGATTTCAGGCTCATCCTCTTCGGGCGGTTTCCAGGGCGCAGGCGCATTCTCGGGTGCGTTCCTGTTCGGCACCGAGCAGGTGATCGACGGGTCCAATCCTGTGCCGTCGCTCGAGTATGAAAATCCTTCGGCGACGGGCAATGCGTCTGTGACGCAAGCCCTCGTTATGGATGGCGCACGCGTCACGACCGGCGGCAACCTGTCGCTGTCCGCAGATACGACCGCCACGGTCATTGCGATCACCGGTGCTGTTGCGGCGGGCGGTGGGTCAACCGGCGTCGGTCTGTCAGGCACCGTTGTTGCCCGCAAGAGCATTACACAAGCGGTCATTGGCGCGGCTGAAATTCACGCCGACGCCTTGCGTCCGGCCAGTGTGCTGGCGGATGATGGCGACACCCGTTCCATCACGGGTGTCGATGTTTCCGCTGACAGCGATCTGGTGATCGTAGCCCTGACTGTCGGTGGTGCGGGCTCGTCCGGGTTCTCCGGCGCGGGCGCGGTCACTGTCATTGTGACTGATGATGTGACACGCGCCAGCCTTCTTGCAGGGGCTGATGTGACGACTGGTGGCAACCTGACAATCGGGTCCGACAGCGACCTGATCCTGACGTTCGGTTCGGGTGCCGTGGCGATTGGCAGCTCTGGCGGTATCGGTGCTTCCGTTGCCGTGGCCGTCACCCTGTCAGAGACCGTAGCTGAAATCGCCGAAGGCGCGACTGTGCTGGCGATGGCCAACGGCGCGGCAAGCAATATTCCAGACGACGAGGGCACCCGCGCGGTGCGCGGCGTTGATCTCTATGCCGACAGTTTCTTTGTCGTGGCCGGTCTGACAGTTGCGGGTTCGGGCGGCAGTGGTATCGCCGGTTCCGGCACCATCAACGTCGTTGTGCAAACGGATGAAACGCGCGCTTCCATCGGCGCAGTTGAGGCGCGCGGCCCGACTGACCCTGTGTATGGTGCGACCTCGGTCACGACAGCTGCAGGCAACGTTACGCTTGAGGCCGACAGTGATGCGATCATCGTTCCAATATCCGGTGCGGTTGCAGGCGGCAGCGGTCCGGCATTCGGTGCGACGCTTGTGACTTTGACGCGCATCGCCGAAACCACTGCCCTGATCGGTGGCGGCGCAATGATCACAGCAGGCGCAACCAACGCGACTGTCATCACCGATTCCGGTGCGCAGCGGACCGTGCGCGGCGTTGACCTTGTGGCGACCGCCTCTCCGGTGCTGGTGGCGGCGGGTGTTGCCGGTGCGGTTGGCGGTGGCGGTGCGGCGGCGGGTGTCATCGCAGTCGTGACGTCCGAGGAAGACGTCACAGCCATGGTGCGCGACGCCACACTGAACACGGACGGCAATGTCACCCTGTTTGCCGATACGGCCCGCGGTCGTGACGGTATTTCCGATCAAGACCTTAAAGGCGCGATCATCGAGCCTGTCACCTCGGCGGTCATCGTCGCAGGCGGCGGAGCCATCGGTGGGGGTTCCGGTGTCGGCGTGGGTGCGACCATCGGCACGGTCATCGTGACCCACGATGTGACGGCCAAGATTACAGGCTCCACCGTGACGGCAAACGCCCAGCGGGGCGCGACAGATCGGGCGATCACCGCATTGTCGACACGCACAGCCACGGGTGTCGATGTTGTGGCGCAGTCGGACATGTTTGCAGCGGCTTTGACCGTCGCAGGCGGTGCCAGCGATGCTGTAGGCGTGGCTGGGGCGTTCTCGAATGTAACCGCCATCCGCACGACCGACGCGCAGATCAACGCCAGTACGGTTACGACCAACGGCAACGCCACAGTTCTGGCGGACAGCGACGCCACACTCGAAACCCTTGCTGGCGGCGTTGCAGGCGGCGGTGCGGTTGGTGTCGGTGTCGGTGCTGCGGTCACCTTCCACAGCGACACGACCGAAGCGTCGGTGCAGGGCAACGGCACATTGATTGCGCGCGGGAACACCAGTGGCACGTTCATGCCCACAGGGTCCGAATTGGGCGGCAGCAAAGTGCTGGAAAGCACGCGCGGTGTGGCCGTTTCGGCGGTCTCTGACCAGACAATCATCACCGGCGCCGTGGGTGCCGGTGCCAGCGGCAACATCGGCGTGGCCGGCACGGCGGCTGTTTCGGTTCAGGAAGAATATACACGTGCCTGGATTGGCGCGGGCACAGTCGTCTCTGACGATGGCGCAAACAACGGGCAGGATGCAACGGTCCTTGCACGGGACATTGGTTCGGTCATCACCACTGGTGGCGCGGTTGGCATCGGTGCCACTGGCGGGGGCGCGGCAGGCGTCGGCGTGCAGGTCACGACCAAAGAAACAGAGGCCTATATTGCGGGCCAAGTGACCGTCAAAGACGACATCGCCATTCGCGCATTGTCCTCGGACGAAGGCGTGGCCGTGTCCGCATCCGGTGCGGGCGGTGCCTACGGCGGTTTGGCCGGTGCGGCCAGCGTCGTGACGATCAACAACACAACCGAAGCGACAGTGCGTTCGACCGCCTCTTTGACGGCGGGGGATTCCATCGCTGTCAACGCATTGGATGAGACCAGCCTCGACGTGGTGGCAGGTGCGATTGCAGGCGCGCTTGGCGCAGGTGCAGGTTCCGGTGGCGTGACGGTTGTCGACAAATCGACAAAGACCGAAGTCCAGGGTGGGGCGACATTGCTGTCGCTGGGCACAGGCAGCGGTGTGAAAACCCTGACAGGCGGCGTCGGCATCACGTTTGCCGCAGATGATGCGGACGAGAATGACGTCAACTTGAGCGAGGTCGGTCAGGTCGACCTGTCCGATGCGAGTTCCGAAGGCTTTGCAGATGGCGGTGCAAGTGGTGAGCGTATCGCAAACCTCGCGACGGCCACTCAGGGCGGTATCCATGTTCAGGCGATTTCGACCGACCGGGTCGAGACGATCTCGTTCAACCTTGCCGGCGGCGCGGGTGCTGTGGCGCTTGGCGGTACGGCAAATGTATTCCTCAATGAAACTAAGACGTTGATTGGCGCGGGCGCGTCACTGACGACGACGGATAACGGCGATGATATCAGCGTCGGCGCGGCATCTGATGCCTATGCACTGAATGTGATGGCCGCCGTTGCCGTTGGCGGTGGCGCAGGTGCCCCCGGCGCGTCGGCTGCCGTGTTCGACAACACGACCGAAGCCCGCATCACAGGCGCGACAATGCGCAGCGCGGGTGATTTTACCCTTACAGCGTCGGGCACAGATGACGCTCTGGCGATCACCATCGCTGTCGGTGCCGGTGCGGGTGTCGGCGTCGGGGCCTCGGCCAATGCGATTGTTGTCACATCCGATGTGACTGCGGCCATTGATGGCGCCTCCGACATCACGGCTGATTTCAACATCGCCGTTGCGGCCAATCACACCACGGACATCGATTCCATCGGTGGCGCGGTCGGTGTTGGTGGATCCGGTGCGGGCGGCGCAGCCGTCAACGTCATTGTGATCGAGAAAACGACCGATGCGTCCATCGGCGGTAGTTCCGTCGTGACGGCGAATGCCCTCGTTGGCGCGGCGAACATGACTGTGGCTGATGGCGGCCTGATCGGCAGCAACGACACCTATGACGATGGCGATCGCGCCAGCACAGTAGCGATCAAAGGGGTGGCCGTTACCGCGACCAGCACCGAAGACGTCTTTGTGATTGGTGCTGCAGGCGCGGCCTCTGGGTTTGTGGGGGCGGCGGGCGCTGTTGGTGTCATCGTCGTGGACAGCGATACCTCGGCCTATCTGGGCAATTCCGCCCGCGTGACGAGCGGCGGGTCCGCAGTTATTTCCGCGACCAACAAACTGGATCTTTTCAGCGGCAACGGCGGTCTGTCGCTTGCCTTGGCCGGAGGCGCTGCAGGTGCCGTCAGCGTCGTTGTTGTCCGGTCGGACACATCCGCTTACACCACATCCGGCACCGTGCTGACCACCACTGGTACAGGTGACGTGATCGTCGGTGCTGCTGAGCTGATGAACATTGACGCCATTGCTGTCTCCGGCGCTGCGACGGCGGGCATCGGTCTTGCGGCTTCGGTCTCTGTCGTTTCTCTGGGCAATGATCTGACGTCCGAACAAAGTGGCGAATTGTCCAGCGGGGGCGATGACAGCCTGGCGTTGGCAGATGATGCCTCCTCGACCACCTGGACCAACAGTGTCCTTGGCGGGTTCTCTTCGACCGGTGATGCAGATGGCATCGACGGCACCGGCACGCCGTCCGCTGCATCGCGTCTGGCTTCGGCCACCGATGGCGCGAAAGACACCGTGAATTCAAAATCGGGCGCGAACGCCGCGTCGGGCGGTTTGAGCACGCCAACGGTGACGACTAAAGGCACAGATGCCTTCATCGCAGGCACTGTAAACGCAGGCGGCAACATCGATGTGCGTGCCAACGAGCGGGTTGATCTGGACACGATCGCGGGTGCGGTTGCTGTCGGCCTCGGCAGTGCAGGGGCGGGCGTGACCGTCGCCAACATCAACCGAGTTGCCACGGCCAGCATCGATGCAGCCGGCCGCGTCAAGGCAGCCGGCACCGTCGACGTGATGGCAGACATGCGCGTGAACGCGGACGCAACCAGTGCGGTGGGCGCAGGTGGTTTGATCGGCGCACTTGGTGCCTCCGTGACAATCCATGACGATTTCGCAGGCGCCAAGGCCGAGATTGAAGGCCACGTCACTGACGCGGATTCCGTCAACGTAAAAGCGTTCAGCGAGCGTGATGTCGATCTGTCTTCGACCGAAGCCACCGTGGGTGCGATTGCCGGAGGGGCCTCTATCACCGAGGCTTCCATCGGCGGCACGACCGAGGCCCGCACCGGAAGCTCTGCCGTCATTGGCACGGGCACATCGGGTGGCGTCGGGACTTTCCTTCTGGAGGCCGACAGCGAGATCAACGCCAAGGTCAGCGGCCAGTCCATCTCGGCCGGTATCGGATCGGGTGGCGTCAACTCCATGAAAGTCCTGGTGACGGGCCTGGTGCGTGCGGATGTAAACGGTTCAACCATTTCGACATCCGGTTCTGCCACAGTGCGGGCCGACAGTGATGTCTATTCCGAAGTTGTTGTCGGGTCGATCAAGGCGGCGGGCATTGCCTTGGGCAAATCAATCGCCAGATCCAGCGTCACCACCGATGTCACCGCGCAGGTTCGCGGGTCGGCTGACCTTGATGTGGGCGCGCTGAACGTGACGGCGGACGCCACGCACGAAGCTGACGCCACGGCGACCAGTTCTGCGGGCGCGGCCATCTCTGTTACAGGCGTGGAATCCTATGCCACCGTGGGTGGCACTGTCACGGCCAGCCTTGGCGGGTCCGGGCTAGAGGTTGATGCAACGTCTGTGACCGTCGAAGCGATTTCCAAGATTGATGCAGATGCAGATGCGCGCGGCATCTCTGGTGGTGCGTTGTCTGTTGGTGGTGCCCTCGCACAGGCCAGTGTTTCGACCGCGGTGAATGCATTGATCGGGGCCGGTCGTGTGACCAGTACGGGCGATGTAGATATCTATGCGCGCCACAACGCAGAACGTTCTGGCACGGCGCGTGGGGATACAGCGGGCGATCTTGGCCTTGGGGCCAGCGCGAAATCTCAGGCGTCTTCGGGCGGCCTGATCGCAGGCGGAGAAACAAAAGCGGTCGCCTTTGACAGCAGCAGCGTTTCGGCAAAAATCGTCGGCGGCAGCGTCGGCGGTAACAATGTAGACGTCGTCAGCGTTTCAGTCGGCCGTGCCGACGCAGATGCAAACTCCGTCGTGGGCGGTCTTGCGGCCAAAGGCACGTCAACAGCGGGTGCCACGATGGGCGGCTCGAACCTTGCGGCAGTTCAGTCCGCCGACGTCACGTCGCGCGGCACGCTAAGCATCAAATCCATCGACAACGTCAAGTCCGAAGCCACAGCGGTAGCAGGCGGCGGCGGTCTTTTGGCCGGTGTCGGGGCAGACGCAGTTGCGATCACGACGCGGTCCGTTCAGGCGCTTGTCACGGGCAATTCAAACGACATCATCACCGCGAACAGCGTTAGAGTTCTGGCACAGTCCAAAATGCAATCCAATGCGGTGTCTTCGGGCGTCAGCGTTGGCGGTGTCGCCCTTGGAGACTCGGAATCCACAGCAACGACCAACGCAACAGTCAACGCCACCATTTCAGGCGCGACCGTCACAGCCACTGTGGGCGACGTTGATGTGGACGCGTTGTTCAACACCAACACGACGGGCACGTCCACCACGGGCGACTCCGCGCGGGCCCAGGCAACGACTTCGACAGGCGGCATCGGGGCGGCTTCGAATTCCAGTGTCAACGCCACTTCGACGGTCAACATCTCGGCGGGCTTTGGCAACAATGCCAACATCACTGCAGCCGATGACATTTACGCAC
>CALAIJ010000092.1 GCA_937923365.1 uncultured Sulfitobacter sp. | reverse complement strand
TTTGGGTGGCAGGCCGAAGCTCTCGGCCAAACCCTCGAGCGTCTTGGCCTCTACGACGGCCCCCACCGCCTCGGCCTGTTTGAAGTCCTCGAACTGGCGTGCCACGTCCGCGATGCGCCCGTCAAAAATGGCAAAGGCCTCACCGCCGTCTTGGGCCAGCACGGCGCGTCCGGCTTCCGAATACCCTTGGGTCTCGTTCCAGAACCGTTCCCCGCGCCGGTTCACCTGAACGCCGCCCATGGTCATTGTCGCCCATGTGATCAGGATGCCGTGCGGGTGCGCCACGTTGCCATGGCCTTGGTAAGCACCCAGATGCACAAGGTCTGCGCCCAGGGCTTCGCCCCACCGAATGGCTTCGCCCCGATTGCCGTCATGGCCAAACCACAGCCCTTTTTCGATTGTAGGCATATACGCCGCCACCATGGCGCGGTTGCCGCCAAAGCCGTTACAGGCAAGGACCAGCTTGGCACAGCCAATGGTCTCGGACCGGCCGTCTGCACGGGAAATTGCCAGCCCCGTGATGGTCACACCCTCTGCAAACAGGGTTTCGGCCCGCGCACTGCAGATGATGATGACCCCCGCAGCCTCGCAGGCACTGCGCAGCGCGTCCACCAATTCAGCACCGGCCCGCGTTGGCAGCCCGTGCATGCGCCGCGCGCTGTGGCCCGGGTAGTCGAAATCATCGACCACGGAAAAGGGCAACCCGTGGGTCTGTGTCAGCCAGTCGATCACGGGGGCCGCGCCTTGGGCCAGCGCGTCCACCAGCGCGGGGTCGTTCTCGTGCTTGGCTTTGGCCTGAATGTCTGCGGCAAACTGTGCGGGGCTGTCCGCGATGCCTGCCGCCCGTTGCTGGGCCGTGCCTGCCGCAGGGATCAAGCCTGCCGACAGCGCGGTGGAGCCGCTTGGCACCGCGTCTGCCTCGATGACCAGCACCTCCTGACCTGCCTCAGTTGCGGCCAGAGCGGCGACCATGCCGCAGGCCCCCGCGCCGATAATCACCGTTTCGGTGGTTATGTCATAGCGCGCTGGCGGAGGGGCGATGTCAGCCATCGCCACCCTCGAAACGTTTGCCACGCGCAAGCATATCGGCGGTGCCGATCACCTCGTTGAGGCCTGCAAAATCATGCATCCGCTCTGCAAAAGGCGCGTTGGTACCATTGGCGTGCAACGAGGCGTAGTAGTCCTGCGCCGTGCGGGCCAGTGCACGCACAATACCGCCGGGAAAGATCACCAGCGAAAAGCCGATGGCTTGCAGGTCTGCCGCGTCATGCATGGGCGTATCGCCGCCCTCCACCATGTTGGCCAGCAGGGGGATACGGTCTGCGAACTGCGTTGTGATTGCCTGCAACTGATCACGGGTCTGCGGGGCCTCAATGAACAGCACGTCCGCGCCCGCCTCCAGATAGGTCTCGGCGCGGTCTATGGCGGCGGTGAACCCGTCGACCGCAATGGCATCGGTGCGGGCGATGATCAGCGTCTCGTCGCTGCGCCGCGCATCGGCCATTGCCGCGATCTTGCCCGCCATTTCGGCAGCGGGGATCAGGGTCTTGTCCTTCAGGTGTCCGCAGCGTTTGGGATAGGTCTGGTCCTCGATCTGCAAGGCGGAGGCACCTGCGCGTTCGTACATCCGCATGGTGCGTTGCGCATTGAGTGCATTCCCAAAGCCGGTGTCCGCGTCGATGATCACAGGCAGATCCACGCGGTCGGCAATCAGCGCCATGGTGTCGGTCATTTCCGATGCAGTTGTCAGACCGATGTCAGGCCCTCCAAGGCGGGTGTAGGCCACAGCAGCGCCACTGAGATACAGCGCCTCGAACCCTGCCGCTGCGGCGATGGAGGCCGTCAGCCCGTCATACACCCCCGGTGCTGTCAGGATCTTGGATTGCGTCAGGCGGGATTTGAGGGTCATGTCTGCATCCAGTCCAGCGCCTCGGCACAGGTCATCTGGTGCGTTACCGTGCCCAGTGACAGCAGCGTCGCGTCATGCACGTCTTGGCGGAAGGCGGCACAGCCGTCCGTCAGCATGCAGGTCTCAATGTTGCGCAAATGCGCGTCGCGCAGGGTGGAGGCCACGCCACCGTTGGTTACAATGCCGCCGACGATCAAATGCTCGATCTCAAGGGCGCGCATCAGGTATTCCAAACGCGTCTGGTAAAAGGCGGAATAGGCAACTTTTTCCACCACGTAGTCCGCCGGATGCAGCGTATCTACCAGCGTGTGACCCCAGCCATTGGGGGTGAAATCGCCTTTGGTCAGAAAGGGCCGCAACGCCTTGAGATTCGGTGCGATCAGCGGTGCGCCCTCCGGGCCGGGAACCAGCGTGAACTGGGCCGAGAAGTAGGTGCCTCCCCGCGCCCGCAAGGCCGCCACCAAGGGGGCGATGCGGTCGGGCAGGGCGGCAATGCTGGCGGCACCTTGGTTGGCACGGCCATAGGCACCGTCCGGATGGATAAAGTCGTTTTGCAGGTCAATCGTCAGCAGGCCCGTCTTGGACAGGTCCCATGTGGTGGGGTCGCTCATGTGCCCTCCGATGAGATAACGGTGTTGCCAAAATCGTCCACGCGCCCTGTCAAACCCGGCTCAATCAGCACTGTTGTGTCAGGTTGTTCAAGGATTACAGGGCCTTGCAGGATCGTACCCACGGGTAAGGTCAGCCGATCATAGATCTGCGTGTCATGCCACGCGTCGCCAAAATGCACCTGCCGTGTGGCCTTGGGCGTGGTCGTGCCCGCACCTGCTGGGGCCAGCGTTTTCAGGTCGAACTTGGGCCGTGTGCCTGTCACCGCAGAGCGCAGGTTCAGGATGCGCCGCGTGCCGTTTGCCAGCAACCGACCGAAGGTGGCGGTGTAGGCGGCATCAAATGCCGCTTCGATCTGCTGTCGGGTCGGTGGGGCTACGGTGCCATCGGTCACGGTGATCTCGACAGGCACGGCGACGGTGTGGGTCTGCCCGATATAGGCCATGTCCAGCTCGAACGTGGCGCGCCGTGCCTCGAAGGTGGTGTTGGCCGCGTCCAGCAT
>CALAIJ010000091.1 GCA_937923365.1 uncultured Sulfitobacter sp. | reverse complement strand
ATCCGATTGCTCGACACGGTCGATCCGGTAAAGGCCTGCACGTTCCTCCCCCTCGGCGGGCAATTCGATGATGTCTCCTGCGCCCAGCGCAAGTTGCGAGGGCGGCAAGGCCAGCCGCACGCTTTCACGAGAGACACGCGTCTCGGTAAGCCAGCGTTCCGTGATCTGGCGCCCTTCGGTACGGGTCAGGGCCATGTTCAGCTCGGAAGCAGAAACCGCATGGGTGGCCTCGTCCGCAAGAACAGCCTCTTCCGCGATGGTCTCAAAATTGCCATCCGCCTGGACAAAGCGCAGCCGCACACGACCGGAGATTTCGGCTTCCGCCTCGCGCACCTGCTCTGTGGTGCCGTCCAGTTCCGAACTGATGGCTAGCCGCGCCGGATCAAGCTGTGCAGCCTCGAGCCCGTCGCGCATGCGGAACCCCAAGAGGCCGTTCCGCTCAATCGCGTCAAAGCCGAAGCGGATCATCAACGGCTGCAGGGACGTGCGTGCATCGGTGATCTGGTCGACCACATAGCCCCTGACCGCGCCATAAAGCCCCTCCGTGCTGTAATGAACAAGCCCGGCGCGGTCGCAGATTTCGCTGACCACACTGGCCAGTGTGCGCACCGAAGTCCGCCCGTTGATCCAGTGCCCGCGCGCATAATTCTCCCCATCGCTCCAGAGATCGCGGTTGTTGGGAAAGAACGGATAGGGCCGCACGTCCCACGCCCAGACGAAGGCACGCGACATGTCCAGCATCGGTGCTTCGTATTCGGGCGAGACAGGGTTGTGGCTGGGATCGTCCCAATACTCGGCCATCGCCCTTAGATATTGCAATTGGATCAAATCATCCCGCGCACCCGTCGAGAATCGCGGCAAAGCACTTTCGGAACTCTTGAGGTCCAGAAACTTGTTCGGCTCGTTGGTGCCCTTGTCGACGGCCGCACAGCCGTATTCGGTGAACCAGATGGGCTTGGACATCGGCACCCATGCGGTGTGATCGGCCTGCCGTACGCCACCGATCCGATCGAAGTGCTGCAAGGACCACCAGTTGCGGATATCCTTGTAGCGGTAGACCCAAGGCTCGTCATCCGCGCCATCGGTGATGGGCGTGCGAATTTGCGCCGCGCGGGCCTCCTCGGAATGGTAGTACCAGTCGTAGCCCTCGCCGCCTTCGATATTGCCTTTGAGGTAGTCCAGATCATAGATCGCATCATGGATCTGCCCGTCCAGATGGTCAGGCGTATCGCGCCAGTCGGACAAGGGCATGTAATTGTCGATCCCGATGAAATCGATCTCGTCATCTGCCCACAAAGGGTCAAGGTGAAAGAACCGGTCGCCGGTGCCGTCTTGCGGTTGATAGCCAAAATACTCGGACCAGTCCGCGGCATAGCTGATCTTGGTTCCTGTTCCCAAAAGGATGCGCGCCTGAGCCGCGAGCGCCTGCAATTTCGCCACCGCAGGAAAGCTGTTGCCCGCCCCGCGGATTTGCGTCAGCCCGCGCATTTCCGAGCTGATGCAGAAGGCATCGACCCCGCCTGCCACCTTACACAGGGCCGCATAATGCAGGATAAACCGCGAGAGCGACCATTCCGGCGGACCGCTATAGGTCACTTGCCCGCCCGATACGGCGAAATCAGCCGCCGTTGCAGTGCCAAAGAACACGTCCACTTCGGCTTCAGCCGCAGCCGTGCCGTCAGGGCTGTTGTCCCGGGTGGGCGCTGTGGACAGTGTGATCCGTCCGCGCCACGGCAGGCTGGGTTGTGTTTGCTCATCGCTGTAGGGATCGGGCAGCGTATTGCCGTCCACCTGATCCATCAGGATGAACGGGTAGAACATGACCGCCTTGCCCGCTGCGTTCATCGCCTGAATGGCCTCGATCACGGACGCATCTGTCGGTGTGCCACCATAAATAGGCCGCCCGTCTTGTTCGACAATCACCTGGGCGGTGCTGCGGGTCAGACCCGAGACGGACCACGGCATATTCTCACCTTCGATCACCGCATCTTCGACCTTGGGCCGGATCGTACAATTGGCGCAACGCAGGTCATCGCCGAACCAGGATACCACAAGTGATGCGGCTTTCATCTCCGGCAGCTCTTCTTCCAGTGTCTCAAGCGAGGTGAGGAAATCGGACTTGCCGGAGGGCGAATTGATGTTGGCGCTCCATTGCGCATCCTCAGCAGCGTCGCGGTAGTTCACGGCCGTGGTTGCCAGCCCGTATTCGCCCGTACCGGGGATCAACGCGACACCCTGCACGCCGTATGCGGGCGTGAACTCTGCCCCTTGGGTATCGCGCTGCTGCGGGCGGATGACCTCGAAAGAGAACTGCGGAACGCGGTTGCCAAAAGCTGCGAGCGACAGGTCCTCAAAAACCACATAGGCTGTCCCGCGGTAGGCAGGCACGGCACCCGCACCTTCGGTGGCTTCCATGACGGGATCAGGCAATTGCGTGTCACTGCCAGTGTAGACGCGCATGTTCAGATCATCGGGTGCGACCTCATCCCCGTCGGCCCAGACCCGACCAACGCTGGTGATCTCCCCTTCGCACAAGGCAACAGCAAGCGAGACAGAGTAGCTATACTCCGTGGTCTCGGGCGTGGGCGCACTGCCCTTGCCGCCGCCGCCACTCACGGTGACGGTCTCTACAAAGTCGGAGGCCCAGATCATCTGGCCACCGATCCGCATACGCCCGTAAAGCTGGGCAATTGCCTCACCTTCACCGGCACTGGTCAGACGGAAGCGGTCCACTTTGCCCGTTTCAACCGCCTGCCCCCCCGATCCCAGCAACCGCTGGTCGACGACGCGCCCCAAGGTGGCACCGACGGCACGCCCGATTGCGACAGAAGACAGACCGGCAAGGGTCCCCCCAACACTGCCACCAATGGCAGCGCCGGTCGCAGAAAGAAGAATAGTGGCCATCAGAGCGTCTCCTCGGGAAATTCAAAACGTGCAACGATACGGCGCGCCCAAGGCGCACTGAGCGGGCTCTCGATGACCCCGCGTCGATAGTAGGCGTGCACAAAACTGGCCTGCGGGCCGGTTTGCGCTTGCAAGCCCAGATGCTTGGCAACGGATCCTTGCCGCATGCGGAACAACAACACATCACCGGGTGCGGCTTGGTCTTTGGGCTTGGCAACCAGATGCCGCGTGGCAGCCTGCCACAGCGCCTCTTGGCCCTGCGGCTCTGACCAATCCATGGAATAGGCCGGAATGACCTGTGGCTCGGCGCCGTTCAATTGCCGCCAGACCCCCCGGATCAGGCCAAGGCAATCGCACCCGGCGTCCTTGGTCGCGGATTGGTGCACATAAGGCGTGCCCTTCCAGGCCCGTGCAATCGCGACGGCCTGTGCGGCTTGTTCTATCATCTTAAGGACCCGCCTGTATTGGGCGCGCTGGAGCGGGGCACAGCAAGCAACCAGTCTTCGTTGGGCAAGTCAGGAAAGCCCTGAAAGTTGACGATGTTGTCGAACTTGAACCTGCAGGTATCCAGCCGCTTGTCGCAGCCTGCAATCAGCCGCACGGAGGTGCCTGCGCTGACATCACCGCGAATGGGCTCCCACAGTTCGATCCGGCGCAGGCCATCTTCGAACCGGTCGTGTTTGATCAGTGCCCAAAGCCCCTTGGCCGGGCCGTCCACAACCTCCAACCGGCCTCTGACAAACCATCCTGCGTCATAGCCGCCAAGGTTCTCCCACGAGAACACGCGGCCGTCTTCTTCGGATTGCACCTCAAGCGTGACTGAAAACGCGGGGTTGGTCGTATCGACCCGGCAGGCCTTGTCGCCCAGAACGTCTGTGCAGGGCTTTTGATAGACACGGCCCAACGGGCGGTTCAGCGCTTCGGTCAGGCCGCGTAGTTCGGCGCGAAACGCGCCATCCGTGCGCAGAACCTCACCGATGGTGCCGCGGAACTGCAGCCAACGCTCTGACACATCGGCCCAATTGACCAGCCATGTCCTGACCTCGGCCCCGTCAAAGCGGCCCTGCTCGATCTCGTCTTCACGAATGGCACTGTCGCTCAGCGCGCCGATGGCTTCGGTGTTGTCCACCGCAAGCCCTGTGGTCTGCGCGAGCGCCTTGGCCCCAAGACCATTATTGGCCTTAAAGCTCACGCCCTCGAACGTCAGGTTCAGGTCGTGATCGGTGAATGCAAATTGCACGCCGTCTTTGCGAATGATCTGCCATGCGTGGCACAAGGTGGTATGTGCTGTCTGCACATGCGCTTGCAGGTCTTGTGTGATCCCCCCCATCAGACACGCACCTCGATCACGGGCACATCGGGCACTTGCCCTGCCTGAAAGCTGGCGACAGAGGCCATGATCCGGTCTGTGTCAAAGCGCACGGGCACGTCAAACTCGTAGCCTGCGAATATCTCGACGCCCAGATCGGGCGGATGCGCAAAAGTGATCAAGCCCGTGGTGGCATCGACTTCGAACTGTACCCCTTCGCGGTATTCGTCCTGCTCGACCCCGACCCGTACCGTGCCCTTGATGGGTTTGGAGATGGGCCGCTTGTAGGTCTGCGCGCCTGACGTGTAGTTGCGCACCAGCTGGAAGACGGATGTCTCTCCGTCACCGATGGCAATGCTCTCGTCGTCGTACTCCAGACCCTCACTGGCTTTGCCTGACTTGTGATCCGCCCAGTCTTTCCAGCGGAACGCATGCATCTGCCCCATGCGCGCCTCGAAAAAGGCGATGATCACTTGCAGGTCGTCCAGCGACCGCAGCCCCAACCCGGCGTCATAGACACGACGTGCGTGGGCCCAGGGCGTGTTGCGCTCCTCATAGCCGTTGGCCAGCGTGACCACGTCAGTGCGCCGCTGCGGGCCACCTAAGGCACCAAAGCTGAGGGATGTCGGAAATCTGACTTCGTGAAAGGCCATGGGTCTGCTCCTGCGTTATCTGTTGCGGTTGCCGGCGCTCAGGGCGCGGCTCATCTGTGCGGCAATCTGGCTCTGACTGCGCTGGAAGCCCTGCACGTCGGGGGTGGAGATGTTCATCACCACGGACGTGCCCCCGCCACCGGCGCCGCGCACACCCAACTTGCCGTCGGGGCCACGCGCCAGTGGCATGATCGCCTCTGGCCCCGCTTCGCCCATCAAACCGGTGCCGCCCCGCATGGGGAACGCCGTCGCTGACGACACGACGCCGCCCTGCGCAAACGGCATGACCTTGCCTTGAGAAAAGGGCGCACCATTGGCAAAAGGCAAGATGCCCTGCACAAGGCTGCCGACCCCTTGGCTGATCAACCCGCCAAAGTGATCGGTCACAGGCCGCACGGCCGCGTTATAGGCCGTGTTGACCATGGAACCCGCAACGGTCTTGAGCGCGTCAGACAGCTTCATCCCGTCAAAGACGACCCCGTCGAACGCCCGCCGCAGCCCCTTGCTGAGCCCTTTTTCCAGCGTTGCGACGTCCTTCCCCGTTCCGGCCAGGGAACTGCGCATCCGACGCAATTCCGCATCAAAACCGGACACCAGAACTGAGGTCTGTGCCAAGGTGCCGTTCAGCCCCTGTGCGTTATCCTCAAGGCTGCCTACATCGTCAAAATCATCCATCTGGCGTCTCCTCGGACTTGTCTGGATAGGCGGCCATCAGGGCCTCCAATCCGCTTTTGAGCAGCGGCGCATTGGCACCATCTGTCCCCAGCATCAGTTGCAATTCGGCGGGTGTGAGCGCCCAGAAAGTATCAGGCGTGAGCCCCAGCCCCTTGATTCCGGCCCGCATCAATGCGGGCCAATCCAGCCCCTTGGCGTTGCTCACTCGGGCACCACAAATGCGCGGGCCAAAAGCTCTGCTGCAGCCCGGGCTGCGGCCATGGGGCCGCCCTCGATCTCGGCCTGCATCAGGTCAGTGTCGCTGACCGCCTGCCCAGCCCCGCGCAACCCTGCGCCCAGCAGAACAATGACGTCGCGGCTGGAAAAACGGCCCCCCTCGAACCGTTCCACCAAGGCAAGCAGCGTGTCCTCTTCCAGCTTGCCTTCAAGCTCGGCCAAGGCGCCAAGCGTGAGCCGTGCAACATGCGGCTGGCCGTTGATGACCAGCGCCACATCCCCCCTCCATGGATTGCTCATGGGCCAACAAGCAGATCAGGGGTAAAGATCAACAGCCCGGCAGATTGCAGGCTCAGCTCATAGGTTGCCTCCCCGTTAAGCGTGCCGGCATATTCGAGCGCGGTGACCTGAAAAGGCCCTTCAACCACGCCAAATGCGGGAATGACGATCTGGAAATCAGGCGTCAGACCATCGAAAAACAACTGGCGTGCGCGCTCATCAGTGTCTTCATCACGGAACACACCAGATCCGCTGATCGCACAGGTGCGCACACCTGCGTCCGGCAAAAGCTCGCGCCAGCCGCCTTCACTGTCGAGCGCGGTGACATCCACCGCCTCTGCATTGAAACTGATGCGCGTGGCGCGCAGCCCAGCGATGGTCTGGAACTGGCCATCACTTGTCATATCCACTTTGACCAAAAGGTCGCTACCTGCTTGAACTGGCATTATTCGTCTCCTGAGTTAAATCGTGCGTGTCTGTTGGGGATGGTCAGTCGTCTGCCACACGCGCCCGAAAGCGCATGTCGATCTGGCGTGTGGTCCCGGCCTCTGTCCGGCTGGCGCGGGCCTGCTCGAACTGCAAGGAAATCAACTGCCCACGGCTCAGCGTAAGGGCGGCATTGTGCAGCGCATCGCTGACAGCACCGGCCACGTCCTTGGCTCCGGCAAATCCAGGATCGGTGGTGATGACGGAGACGGTGAACCGGTGCACGGCACCTGACCCGCTGATGTCTGAAGCATCTGTGGCGCTTTCGCTGCCCAGCCGCACATAGGTGGTGGGTAAACTTCCCGAAGGCACGGCATCATAGATATCGCTGCCGACCAACGCGGCCAAAGCGGCATCTCCCGTCAACGCACCAAAGATGGCGGCCTGCAAAGGACCTGAAATGGCAAAGCTCATACCACGATCTCCTCTTCGGCAAAGCACGTCAGATAGCGGCCTTCCGGGTCGCGCTCTGCCACGGCCTGAATGGTGAAAACACGGGTGCCATCGCGGAACCGCTGCTGCGGCTTGGGCCGCTCAGGCGTGCCCCAAGGCGCGCCGCGCACAACGATCTTGAAACTGACACGGCTGGTGGGGGCGGCACTGGCAGCAGCTTCGCGGCCTGTGCGCGCTGTGATCTCGGCCCACAGTGTGCCCAATGCGGCCCACGACTGCGTGTATCCGCCGGCGCCATCATGCAGTTGCACTGGCGCTTCAAGGATTAACGCTTGGCTCAAGTTGGGCGTATTCATTGGCCTGATCCCAGACGCATGGTCTTGAACCGCTCGATGAGGCTGCTGACACCAAAGGGCATGCAGCCGTCTGACAGCCCTGTGTCATTGCGAAATTCGTAATAATGCGCAGCCAGCATCAGCACGGCCTGCTGCAGATCAGGCGGAATGGCGTCCCAACTGGCGCCATAGCCTGCGTCAAATGCAATGGTGACGGACCCCGCCTTGGGGATGCCGGGCAGGCTGGCACCTGCGGCGCGCAAGCGAGGGCGCTGGATGTCCCGCTCCAGCCAATAGCGCGCGGCATCGACGTCCGTTTCGGTACCATCCGCGGCGATAAGCGCCACGCGCGTGATGTTTACAGCAGGGGCGACAGGCAACCGCTGTGCACTTGCATCGCGCCAGAAACTTAACGACCAGCTAAATTCTCTGGTAATCAGCGCTTTGCCCGTGCGCGCCTCGATGGCCGCGATGGCCGCGCGCAGAAAGGAGTGCAGAACGGGGTTCTGGACATCATCCTGACCAAAGCCACTGCCCAACCGCAGATGCGCTTTAAAAGCATCCACGGGCAACGCGTTGTCTGGAACAGGGGTTTGTTCAATCAACATCATGGAACATCTCCAAAAATCATGCCCTCCAAAGGTGGGCCCAAGGGACCCGGACGCGCGCCCGCTCGCACTGCCCGGTCGGAGGGGGAGCAGCTAGACAATGCGAGGAATAGTTGGTCGCGCGCCCGGACCGAGGCCAAGTCGCCCCGGCCCCGGCACTCGTCGCGGGTTTTACGCCACGCCGAATTTCAGCAGCTTGATCGCTGCAAAGTCGCTCACGTCACCGCCAACACGCTTGGTGGCATAAAACAGAACGTGTGGCTTGGCGCTGAAGGGATCGCGCAGGATACGCAGATCGGGGCGCTCTGCCACGGTGTAGCCGGCGTTGAAGTCACCAAAGGCGATGGACAGGGAATCCGATGCCGCATCCGGCATGTCTTCAGCCACCAACACGGGGTATCCCATCAGCTGTGCAGGCTCGCCCGCTGCCAGCCCGTCTGACCACATGAAACGGCCGTCTGCGTCCTTCAGCTTGCGCACGATGCCCGCTGTTTTGGAGTTCATGACAAAAGCACCGTTGGCGCGGTACTGGGCACCAAGACCGTAGACCAGATCCACGATGGCTTCGGCTGTGACATCACCGTCAACACCGGACGGCACATAGCCAAGGTTGCCCCATGTCCAAACGTCATTGTCGACTGTGGCGTGGGCCAGGAAGCCTTTGGGCTTGTCGATACCGTCACCGTTGATGAAGGCTGCGGCCTCGGCGCGGGCGAACTTGTCCGCGATACGGCCTGCCAGCCAGCCTTCGACGTCAAAGGCGCTGTCATCCAGCAGTCGCTGAGATGCTTTGGGCAATGCAGACAGCTCATTGAGCGCGATAGTGATGCGGTCAATCTGCGGCGTGTCCGTCTCGGCGGTAGGGTCACTCTCTGTGGCCCAACCGGCACCGACATCCGTGTGATCGACCAGCACGTCATAAGACGTGGCCTCGACCGTGACAACGGTAGCGATGGCGCGGATGGAAGCTGTGGAATTCAGCACCGATTGCACGCGCTCCGAAGTCTGTGGGTCGACCAGATAGCCCCCGTCAGAGTTCACTGCTGTGGACAGCGATTTGCCTTCCAACTCGAGGCCACGCAGGGCGTCGTCGTCGCCATTACGCAGGTATGCGTTAAACGCCTTCTGGTGAGGGGCGCCGTGATCCACAGCGCCACCCAAAGGTGTACGTGCGGGCAGTGTCATCTTGCGATCAAGCAGGGTCATACGTTCATCCGTTTGTTGAAGTTTACTCTCAATGTCAGCCTGGAAGCCCTTGAAGTCAGTGACAAATCCAGTCACCGCCGCGCGGACCTCCTCTGCCGGGGAAGCTGTGCCCCGTTCTTCGGTCTTGCTCATCGTATCTCTCCGATATGCAGGGTTGGGCGCTTAGCGGCGCGCCATCTCAGCGCGCGCCCCTTCAAAGGCCGCCGCCATCTCGCGCAGACTGGTTTCCAGAACGTCATCGCTCTTGGCGCCAACCCGCGCACTGGGCAACATTGGGAACGTGACGAGTGACACCTCCCAAAGCTCCAGTTCCGACAAGAGCCTCTGGCCCTTGGTGTTCTTTGTGGCCTTGATCGTGCGGTAGCCGATGGACAATCCGTCGATAGCCCCTGCCGCGATCAATGCAGCTGCTTCGCGCCCCTTGGCGACGTCACCAAGGATGCGGCCCTTGACCCACAGACCTTTTGCGTCTTCGCGCACTTCGTCCCAAATGCCGATGGGCTGGGTGGGGTCGTGCTGCCACAGCATCTTGATGCTGCGTCCTGCCGCGGCAACGGTCTTGAGGCTGGCGGCGTAGGCCCCTGCCTGCACCACGTCACCGCCCTGATCGACATCGCCGAACAGGCTGGCGTAGCCGCTGATCTGGGTGCCGCCTGCGTCACCATCGGCAACCGCAAGCTCTTCGCCAAAGCGCGCGAACTTGCGCTCCAACTGGCCGTCATCGGACACATCTGTCTTGTGCCCGGACGGAACGTCCGGGTGGATCATATGGAAAACCATGGGAAAACTCCTTTGGAATGGGGTCGCCACCTACGGCGTGACCACCAGAAAACTCTGAATCGCCTGGCCCAGGATGACGGCGACAACACCGTAGACCGTGAACCAAAGCCGTCTCTCCAGCCGCTCCATCATTTTTTCGATCCGCTCCAACCGGGACAGCAGATTCTCATGATGAATTGCGCTGATCTTTTCATGTGCCTGCAAACGCATGCCAGGCGCACAGAGAAACTTTTCGAAGGGCGCGGCATCAGTCATCATCCGCCACCGCTGGCAGCCCCAGAAGACTTCGCTTTTCTGCTTGGTTGAGGAAATCGGCATTGGCGACGCGCGTCCACTGCGCGTCTCGTTCGGCGCTCAGTGCAGACACCTGATCCAGGTCGGGTTTTACCGTCACCATGTCGCCGGCAAAGCTCCCGAGCCATGTTGCCAATGTCGCGGTGACCCGTGTGGCCAGTGGCAAAACGGTCAGCCGGTAGAACGCCCTGTGCGCCTCTTGGTAGTTGGCATAGGTGGCGTCCCCCTGAATGCCGATCAACATGGGCGGCACCCCGAAGGCCAGCGCGATCTCGCGTGCGGCACTTTCCTTGGTCTTCTGGAACTCCATGTCGGAGGGTGAAAAGCCCATAGGCTTCCAGTCCAAACCACCTTCCAGCAGCATCGGACGCCCGGCATTGCGCGCGCCTTGATGCATCGTCTCCATCTCGGAGACGAGGCGATCGTATTGGTCGTCGCTCAGCTTCCCCTGCCCGTCCGACCCGCGATACACCATCGCCCCCGAGGGCCGTGCGGCATTGTCGAGCAATGCCTTGGACCATCGCGACGCAGAATTATGCACATCCATCGCCATTGCTGCAGCTTGCAGCGGGCTGAACCCGTAGTGATCGTCCTGCGGGTGGAAATTCTTGATATGACAAATGGGCGACCCTGCGGTGGCATCAAAGCGATGCTTGCGCCCGCCGACCGCATATTCATACGCGATGGGCCAGCCGTCAGCGCCGGGCACGACAGACATCCGGTCTGATCGCAACACATGGAGTTCTGCAGGCAGGACGGCATCACCGCCCACCGCCTCAACATAGGCGTTCCCGCTCAGCAGCAACTGCGCGTAGAGCGCCTCAAGCAGCTCGGCGCGCCCTTGCCCGCCATTGGGCTGCGCCAACAGCGAGATCAACGGATGCGTGTCGTACCGCGTCTCATGATCCTGTACGACCAGTGGCAAGGCGGCGGCGGCTTCAGCGATCAGCTTGACCGCTCGATATCCGACAGGATTGCCACAAAAGCCGACCTTGGTCAGGCTGACAGCATCCCGCGGGCTCCAGGCGACGCGGCCGCTGGTCTGATACGCCACAACGGGGCCCGTGGCCGAGGCCTTTTGCTCGGGCACCTCATGTGTGCGGCGCAGAAAATCGAATACCATTGACGTCGCTCCTTCATCTGTTTTGCCTGTGCTTGGGGGCCAAGTGACCCGCTCCAACCGGCGCAATCACAATTTCGCAGGAAGGGATTAAGGTCTGAAAACCAGACCGTTCGTTGGGGCCGCAACAGCTGCGGCGCCCTGTCTCTGCCCGCGCTTCGCCTTGCCCCGCAGGGCAAAGCATGTGCGAAAACGAAACGGACCGGCCGCAATGGGCCGGTCCGCTTCACGGTCTCTGGATGCCCGTTCCATCGTTGCCTGTGACGAGACGCCCGATTGGCTTACAAACTGCGTACGCCCGGCGCACACCACTTGGCGGCAGGTTCGATCATCAGCTCGTGCAAGGCCCAGACAAGCGCGTCCACACGGTCAGGGCTGCCGCTGCCTTCAAAGCCCTGCGCCGTCATCCGGCACATCTGGTCCTCCAACGCATCAAGGCCTGCAACATGGGTGACGCGCCCCTGCTCATAGAGGGCCGCCACAGGCTCTGCCCGTGCGACCTTGCCGCGGGAAGCATGCACGGCCTTGAGCGGCACAAGCGGATCAATCCCGCGCAATACCTCTCCGACCATCTGGCCACCCTGATTGACCTCTGCCACCAGCCTGTCGGCACCGTGCAGCTCCATTGCCTGAATGGCCGCCTTAGCCCAGCCGCTGGGCGTGGCCCCCTGAACGGTGCAATCGGCAAGTACGACGGCGCGCCAATCCTGAACGGGACCCTTGGTGACTGCGCCTACAACAACAATCCCGCATTCGTCCGACTTGGAATTGCTTGTGGTCGCAGGGTCCAGCCCGACAACGATGCGGTCAAATGCGGGCAGCTTCTGCGCGCGCGCACCTTCCAGTATCTGCGTGGTCCAAAGCGCGCCTACCGCGTCGACAAGCAATACGCCGTCCAGCTCTTGCCGCCCCAGTCGCGTGCCATTGTACCGCGCGCGGACCTCCTCCAGAAAGGATGTTGCCAGATTGGCGGCATTTGCCTCTGTTGGTGCATGGGTGGTGACGGTGGATGGCGCTTTCAACAGCCGTTTCAGCACATTCACATTGCGCGGCGTTGTCGTGACGCACACCTGCGGCTGTTGGCCCAGACGCAATGCGAACTGCAACTGGTCCCACGCCTCCTG
>CALAIJ010000090.1 GCA_937923365.1 uncultured Sulfitobacter sp. | reverse complement strand
CGGGTTAATTGCAAATGGCTCATGCCGCTGAAATGAAGCGGTTTTGGCGTCCGTCGCGCTAAAGGCGCGCCGCGATTGTCTGGCAAACCTTCGGTTTGACGGATTTGACGGATTTTCCCCGTGAGCCACTGCCCGACAGGGCATTGCCCCTTTGGCAATGTCCCGACAGGGATCGTTACATCTGCTTGAAATTCAACAAGAGTTCCTGCGCAGATGCGCCTCCCTACTCGGGACATCGCAAGCGATGCCCTGACAGGCAATGGTCACAAGAAAAAATCTGTCAAACCAGCGGTGCAGGATTAAGGGGTCCTGACCCTAGCGGCGCGACTGCGCGATATGGCCCGCAAGGTTCTTGGCATCAACCCAGACCCCCCAGATAAACGAAGAGCCGCGCATCGAAAGCCACGGAAGCCCCAGAAAGTATATGCCCGGCTCTTTGGACACGCCGTCTTGATGTGCGGGCTTTCCATCTGCGTCAAAGGCATCCACATCCAGCCACGCGAAATCCTGGGTAAAGCCTGTGGCCCAGATGAGTGTCGTGATGCCGGCCGCTGCCAGATCAAGCGCTAGCACGGGGGTGGTGACACAGTCAGGGTCAGGCCCGATGTCACGCGCGTCAGGGTCCAGCGGCAGATCAAGCCCTTCGCGGGCCACATAAGCATCCGCTTCGTCCAGCACAGAGAGGTAATTCGCGTCGCCTTGTGCGATATTGCCTGCCAGATCAGGGGCAAACCGCAAGGTGCCATCCACAAAACTCTGGGTCATACCCAGCAGCGTGATGCCGTTTGCAGCAAAGCGCCGGAAGTCGACGGTGCGCCCGCCGTTGGCCCCGCTGACGGCGATGGTGACATGCTCGGCCCCGACCGGAGGGGACTTCATCTGCCATTTGCCAAGCACGCCCAGCCACCAGACGAAATCCTTGCCGCGATAGCGCCGCGGCGGGCGATCATGCGCCCCGACAGAGAGGTACACGTCGCGCCCGCTGGCGCGCAATTCCTCGGCGATCTGGCTGCCTGAAGACCCCGCCCCGACCACAAGCACCCCGCCTTCGGGCAGGGCGTCAGGGCGGCGGTAAGCGGTGGAATGGATCTGGTGCAAACCGTCTTGTGCAGGCACCACAGGCGGGATTGCAGGGTTCTGGAAGGGCCCCGTTGCTGCCACCACATTGCGCGCATGCATGTCCCCGTGTGACGTGGAGACGTCAAACCCGTGGCCATCGCTGGCCTTGGTGACTTTGTGCACCTCGACGCCACAGCGGATCGGCACATTTTTCTCGGTGACGAATTCCTCGAAATAGGCAACGACGCTGTCTTTGGTGGGGAAATCGTCCGGTCCGCAGTCTGCGAATTCCTTGCTGGGGAAACGGTCGTGCCATGCGGGGCCGTTGGCGACCAGGGACGCCCACCGCTCCACCCGCCAGCGCTCTGCGATGCGGTTGCGTTCCAGCACAACGTGGTGGATGCCTTGCGTGCTCAGGTGCTCGCTCATCGCCAACCCCGCTTGGCCGCCCCCGACAACAAGGGTGTCTATCTGTTCTGCTGACATGGGGGGCCTCCGGGGCTGAGCCATTGGTGTTCGCTTTTCAAATTACCGGAGTGGGCAGAGAGCTGAAACCATGAATAAGCTAATCAAGGGTTCTGGGGAATCTAATTGCCTGGGGTCCTGACCTTAGATGTCGCCCTCCTGGCGCCTGGGAAGCCGGTCGAGAATACGCTGAGCCCGCACCGGCGGCAGGCTGGGGGCGGTTTCGCGCATCTGCATCACACGCGCCTCGGCACCTGCGATCAGGTCGGGGATCAGGTCTGCTTCCGGCAGGTTCTTCCAGTATTTCTTGGGCATCTCGGACTGCATCGCTTTGATCTTGAGCCGCGCAGGATTGAAGATATTGGCATAATATGTTCGCCACAACGCCTCTGTGTCGTCATGCAGATCGGGTGGGGTCGCGGCGACGGCGGTGTGGGTCACCTCGCCCAGTCGGAAGGTGGTGGTGACTTCGGGGGTGACAATCGCCCAGTCCATATCGGCAAAGCGGCGGGCAAAGAACGGTGCGTTCAACTCTTCGATGCGGTGATCCGGCTCGAACCACGCGACAAAGCTGCGCCTGTTCGCCCCCGCTTGCGTCACTTCGCGAAACCGCACAAAGGCACGCATTTTGTGCCGGTCGCGGCGGATGTTCTTGGCAATCTGCTGCGCATGATTGACCACCACGTCCGCACGGTTGGACAGCTTGTGTCGCCCTGTCTGCATCCCCAGCAGCAACTGGTAGGCTAGATCGAACGTGCGCGGGTCACGGTGGCAGCACATCTGCTCTGCCAGCGTCAAAAACGCTTTGGTGGCTGTCACGGGCGCGCGGGCCTCGGGCAGCGGTTGGGGGGGCGCGTCAAACAACCCGGCCTGCGATCCGTCAGGCATCCAGATAATCTGTTCGGGTGGCACGCGGGCCCCGGCCAATGCCCGTGCGGCACTGCGCCATGCAGCAAAGGTGCCCAGACGCGGCAAGGGGACGGTATAGGTCAAAACAGGCTCAGCTGTTCAGGCGGTGGCGCAAACCGCGCCCGCAGGTTGGCCGCATCCGTCAACGCGCCGGGCGACCAGTCACGCGCCACAATGAAGGGCTGTGCTTTTTTCACCAAGGCGCCGATGCGTTTAAGGTCAGCGTAGCCCAAAGCGCCATTGCGCCGTGCTGCCAGAATACGCTGCACGGATTTGGTGCCAAAGCCCGGCACCCGCAACAGTGCGGCGCGCGCGCCTGTGTTCACATCCACCGGAAAGGCGTGGCGGTTGGCAAGCGCCCATGCCAGTTTCGGGTCAATCTCCAGATCCAGCATGCCGGCGTCGGGGGCGATTTCATCCGCCTCGAACCCGTAAAACCGCATCAGCCAATCGGCCTGATAAAGCCGATGTTCGCGGATCAGTGGTGGCTTGATCAGCGGCAGTTTGGCGGTGCTGTCAGGGATAGGCGAGAAAGCGGAATAGTACACCCGCTTGAGTTTGTAATCGCCATAAAGCCGCGTGGAGCTTTGCAGGATCGTGGCATCATTCGCCCCATCCGCTCCGACAATCAATTGGGTGGATTGACCTGCAGGCGCGAACTTGGCACCGCGCTTGCCGGTGTGGGATTTCTCTGCCGCGGCCTCTTTTCGGGCGCGCACGCCGCCCATGGCGCGGCGAATGCCAGCGGCGTTCTTTTCGGGCGCATAAGCCTTTAGACCCGCATCCGTGGGCAGCTCCACGTTCATCGACAGACGGTCCGCCAGCAGCCCGGCCTGTTCGATCAATTCGGGGGCCGCATCCGGGATGGTCTTGAGGTGGATATAGCCGCGAAAGTTGTGATCCTCGCGCAGCATCCGCGCGATGCGCACCATGTCGGCCATGGTGTCATCGGGCGAGCGGATGATGCCGGACGACAGAAACAACCCTTCGATGTAATTGCGGCGATAGAATTCGATCGTCAGATGCACAACCTCTTCGGGGGTGAACCGCGCGCGTGCCACGCCCGAGGACACGCGGTTGATGCAATAGGCGCAATCGTAGATGCAAAAGTTGGTCATCAGGATTTTCAGAAGCGATATGCACCGCCCGTCCGGTGCATAGGCGTGGCAAATGCCTGACCCTTCGGTGCTGCCCAGGCCCTTGCCGTCTTTGGAATCCCGCCGCGTGGTGCCAGAGGACGCGCAACTGGCGTCGTACTTTGCGGCATCGCTGAGCAGCGCGAGCTTTTCCTGGAGACTGAGCTTTCCCATTTGTTCTTGATATGTTCCATATGTGGCGACGGCAAGGGCGCAAATTTGTCTTCGACACTCCTGTGCTGTTTTTGCGCAGATTGGCGGGAGGTGTGGAACCAAACCGTCGGTCGCGGGGTTTCTTGTCACATGACATATAAAACCGTACTGACCGCCGCCTTCCTTGCCACAGCCAGCCCGCTTGCCGCCGAAGTTGTCGGCAATGTGGACGTCGACTGGCTGGGCAATGACATCGTGGTGGAGGCCGTGCCCGACCCCAAGGTGCAAGGCGTAACCTGCCACCTTTCCTATTTCGAGCGCGGTCTGATCGACCGCTTGCAAAAGGGCAACTGGTTCGAGGATCCGTCCAATTCCTCCATCTCGTGCCGCCAGACGGGGCCCATTGTTGTGGGGGACATCGACCGCAGTGACGAGGGCGAAAACGTCTTCCGCGAGCGCCGCTCGATCATCTTCAAGACCTTGCAGGTCAAACGCATCTTCGACGCGCAGAACAACACGTTGATTTACATCAGCCATGCCCGCGATGTGCAGGACGGCTCTGCCAAAATGTCCATGTCCACTGTGCCATTGTATAAGTCGAAAGACTGAACCCACCGTCGGTGCCTCGCGCCTTCGGCGTCTTGCCGCACATCGTTGAAACGCCTTCTTGCGTGCAGGCGGATCGGCGCTAGACTGCGCGGAAAATACCGAGGGTAGGGCACATGAACACGTCACGCAGAACATTCACCATTGGTCTGGCCGCATTGGGTCTGTCGGCCTGTGGTGGCACGGGCTCCAGCACATCGGGCGCGACAGGCAGCACAGGTTTGCCCGCCGATTTGCGGCCCCAACGCAATGCGGGCTATGACGCCTGGGTTGCGTCGTTCAAGAGCCGCGCTGGCAGCAGCGGCATCTCGCAATCCACACTGGAAACCGCGTTTCGCGGCGCGGGCTACTTGCCCGGCGTTGTCAAACGTGACCGCAACCAAGTCGAATTCAAGCGCACCCTTGAGGATTATCTGGCCATAGCCGCTTCGGACGAACGTGTCTCAAAAGGGCGAGCGGCCTATGCGCGTCATCGCAGCACCTTGCAGGCCGTGGAGGCGAAATACGGCGTGGAGCCAGAAATCGTCACCGCGATCTGGGGGCTCGAAAGCTTTTTTGGTGAGCGGCGCGGCAATGTGCCGGTGATTTCCAGCACCTCGACACTGGCCTATGACGGGCGGCGCGGGGCGTTCTTTGAGAAGCAGCTGATTGCGGCGCTCAAGATCATCCAGCGGGGCGACACCACGCCTGCAAACATGACCGGTTCATGGGCAGGGGCCATGGGCCACACGCAGTTTATCCCCACGTCATACCAAGCCTTTGCCGTGGATTTCACGGGCGACGGGCGTCGCGACATCTGGTCGAATGATCCAACGGATTCGCTGGCCTCCACGGCGGCCTACCTGTCGCGTAACGGCTGGTCGC
>CALAIJ010000089.1 GCA_937923365.1 uncultured Sulfitobacter sp. | reverse complement strand
GTGCTGCGGGGTGGGTCTTGGTCGCGCCACCAACCAGCCCCAGGGCCATGGGCAATTCCAGTGACCCCACCAGCCTGCCGTCAGCATCTTGTTCCCACCGTGTGAGCGAGGTGTAGCGCCCCTCGCGGGCGGCATAGGCGTGGGCGCCCGCCTCAATGGCGCGCCAGTCATTGCCAGTGGCCACAACGACGGGGTCGATCCCGTTCATGATGCCCTTGTTGTGGGTGGCTGCGCGATAAGGATCAACCATCGCCAGCGCGCAGGCCTCTACAATGCCGCGCGCCACGTCGGCGCCTGCAAGCGTATTGGTGGAAAGTGTGTCCGGTGCGATGCGCACTTCGGCACGGGCCAGTCGCAAGTCCGCAAGGTTGGAGAGGATGCGCAACCGTACCTCGCCGCGGGCCAGTTCGGCGACACGGGGGGCAAGGGTCTCGGCCATGGTGTTGACGGTGTTGGCCCCCATGGCGTCCCGCACGTCAACCAGCAGATGCAGCACGACCATCGGCCCAACAGGCGTGTCGGAAAAGCTGTGAACCTCGATATCCTTGCATCCACCCCCTAGCCCGATGAGAACATGATCGCGGGCATTCGCAGCGTCGATCAGCTCGGCTTTGGCCCCGTGCAGGGCCGCAATTGCTGCGTCCATGTGTGCAGGGCGCAGCACCTGTATTTGCGCGCGCATGACCGGATCGGTGGAAGTGGTCCTGAACCCGCCGTTCGCCCGCACGATCCGCGCCATGTAGGAGGCGGCAGCCACGACGGAGGGTTCTTCGACGGCCATCGGGATCAGGTAATCGCGGCCGTTCACAGTAAAGTTCGTGGCCACGCCAAGGGGCAGTTCGAACTTGCCGATGACGTTCTCGATCATCCCGTCGGCGGTGGACAGGGGCAGCATGTCGGCACCGCCAAGCGCCTGTGCATCAGCCTCATCAAGGTCCAAGGCAGCAAGACGGGCCGATGGCGACAGGCGCCGCATGCCTTGCAGACGAGATGTGCGACGCTCAGAAATCGGCGGTCACTCCGGGCAGTTTGAGCGCCTTGATCAGGTCGCGCAATTCCTGACGCGCGGCCACATTCGAGATGTTGAGTTGCTTGACGCCAATGTCCTTGAGATCCAGCAAGGTCAGCCCACGTGGAAATAACTCGCGAAAAATCACCCGCTCGTTAAAGCCAGGGGCGATGCGAAAACCGATGCGCTTGGAGAGCATCTTGATTGCCGCTTCCATCTTTTCCTTGTTGACCATGCGCTGGGCACCCATGCGGTTGCGCACGACAACCCAGTCGATGGGTGTGAGCCCTGCCTGCGCACGCAGCTGCCGCGCGTTCCAGACCATTTCGGAATAGACGGACGGGCCGGTGATCTTGGTCGCGTCCGCGTCCGTATGGGCCAGCAGATCAAAGTCAATAAAGCTGTCGTTGAGCGGCGTGACCAGCGTATCGGCCAGCGAGTGCGCCACCTGAGACAGTCGGGTATGCGAGCCAGGACAGTCGATCAGGATAAAATCGTTGTCCCTCTCCATCCCTGCAACAGCGGCGGACAGCCGGTGGTCATAGACGTTCTCACCAGGACGCAGGGCATTCGGTTTGACCTCTGGCAGCTCGGTCAATGCGGGGCTGGCAAGATCGAGGCCCGCCTTTTTGAGAAACGCACGACGGTTGTCGATGTAGCGCCCGAAGGTACGCTGACGCAGGTCCAGATCAAGGCCGGAAACCTTGTGCCCCATACGCGCCAAAGCGGTCGCCAGATGCATGGACACGGTGGATTTCCCCGCGCCACCCTTTTCGTTCCCGACGACAATAATATGCGCCATGCCACTCGTCCCTCTGTGTGCCTGCGATTAAACGCAGAGTATTGTTTCGTGCACTATATGTGGGGTTCGGACGATTGGGAAGAGCGGGCGCGGCTATGCCTCGCGCGGCGTTGCGCGGGCGCTATGCTGTGGCGATACCCGCGCAGGAGCGGGCCCGTGCACAGGATGCGGCTCAGGTCTTTTTCGTATCTGGCGCTGCCGCTCGCGTGCCTGTGGAAATTGCCGCGCAAGGGCCTTCGGTTCCTGCGCCAGAGGGAGACGAAGGTGGCTTTGATGCGCAGGTTGAAAAGATGAACTGGGGATTTGAACATACTATGTGTCCGACTTTCCGCTGCGTGCGCCCTGCGTTCGGGGATGCCCAGTGGCATTTGACGTTGAGCACTGCCCTTTGACCAAAGCCCTACTTCGGGCAAGCCTTTTATCGACTTGCTGTCCATCCGATCCAGCATATGAATGGGGAATGACCTTTGATCAGATCAAAACCTTTCTGTGGGTGGCGCGACTGGGGGGCTTTCGCAGGGCTGCAGAGCGGCTAAATCTGTCACAGCCGGCCGTCTCCACCCGTATTGCCAATCTGGAGCAGGAGCTTCGCGTGCCCTTATTCGAGCGGGGGCCGGGTGAACTTGTGTTGACCAAACACGGGACCCTTTTGCTAACATATGCAGAACAAATGCTGTTCGTCGAGGAAGAGATAAAACAGCGTGTCGCAAATCCGTCCGAAACAGAAGGCCTGTTTCGCATCGGCGCGTCCGAGACCATCGCGCAGGCATGGCTCCCGGATTTCCTGAAAGCCTTTAGCGAACAATACCCGCGCGTAAATGTTGATCTTACCGTCGATATCTCTCTCAATCTGCGGGCCGAACTGCTGGAACGAAAGCTTGATCTGGCGTTGTTGATGGGGCCGGTGTCCGAATTCACCGTCGAAAACGTCGCCCTGCCATCCTTTGATCTGCATTGGTATCGCTCGACGGCCAACCCGCAGACCGACCTGAAGGTCATCCCGGTGATTTCGTATTCCAACAAGACCCGTCCTTACCGCGAGTTGATGTCAGAATTGTCGCGCAGGGTTGGGCCGAAACTGCGTGTGTATGCGTCGGCATCCTTGTCTGCGAGTTTAAAGATGATCGCTGCCGGAATCGCCGTCGGCCCTTACCCTCGTGCGCTTGCGAACGATTTTCTTAAAGCAGGACAGATTGTTGAGTTCGATCCCGGCTACAGCCCCCAACCGCTGACATTCACGGCATCTTACCTGTCGGAACCGCGCAGCTTTCTTGCTGAAAACAGTGCAACAATCGCGCGATCCGTGGCGACAGAATGGGATAAGACCCATCTCACGTAATTCCAAAAAATCTATCACTATTGATCGAAAATGATAATTTGATTGAGAGCGCACCCCTGTGTGATGGTTTGATCCGAATATGGGGCGCGCGCATGACATCAAGAGTAACATCACATTCCGACCTGATCGCCTCCTCTGCGGCTGACGTCAGATCGGCGATACGGGCGGGATCTTACACTGGTCATACGGCGGGGTTGGCTGCCGGTAAACTGCAGTGCAATCTTGCGATTTTGCCGGAACGGTTTGCCCTCGATTTCTTGCGGTTTTGTCAGCGCAATCCCAAGCCCTGTCCGATTGTCGGGGTCGGCGATACGGGCGATCCAAACCTGCCGACCCTCGGGCATGACATCGATATTCGCACGGATGTGCCGAAGTATCGGGTGTTTCGAAACGGCGCGCTCAGCGACGAAGTAACCGACATCCGCGATGTCTGGACCGATGATCTTGTCACCGTTGCACTTGGCTGCTCGTTCACCTTCGAAAACGCGCTTTTGCGTGATGGTATTCCCGTGCGCCACATCGAAAAAGGGCTGAATGTCCCGATGTATCGCAGCAACATTAATCTGGCGCCTGCAGGCCGGTTTGGTGGCAAAATGGTCGTCACCATGCGTCCTATCCCGCAGGCGCAGGTTGCTCAGGCCCACGAAATCAGCCGTCGTTTTCCACAGGCCCATGGCGCCCCAATCGCAACAGGTGATCCGGCGCTGATCGGTATTTCAGACCTGTCTCAACCCGACTGGGGCGACGCGGTCGACATCAGGGATGGCGAAGTGCCCGTCTACTGGGCCTGCGGCGTGACACCCCAAAACGTCCTTCTGGATGCAGGATTGCCGATCTGCATCACACATTCTCCGGGTCATATGCTGATCGCCGATGTGGCCGAGGATGCCGAAACAACAATTCTGTCATCAACAAAAACCACCAACTAGGAGACTACGATATGAAACGCACACTATCCATTCTGGCCGCAACGACGGCGCTTGCGGTACCTGCAATTGCAGAGGACCTGTCCGTTGTCGGCAGCTGGTCAAGCCTGCCGTTACATAATGAATACGAGGCCCCGTTCTGGACAAAGACGCTGCCCGACGCTTCGGGCGGTAAGATCAACGTCGAGCTGACGACACACAACCAGATGAGCCTTGGCCTGGGCGATGTTTATCCGTTGCTTGGCCAAGGGGTTTATGATGTGGCCATGACCGTGGGCGACTACGCCGTTGCGGATGCTCCGGAACTCGAAGGGCTTGATGTGCCGCTTCTCGCACTGACAGCCGACGAGGCCCGCGCAATGGTGGGTGCGGCCCGCCCGATGGTTTCCGATATTTTCAAGACACGTTTCAACAGCCACGTTCTGGCAATTGCGCCCTATCCGCCGCAGGTCGTGTTTTGTAATCACGAGATCAACAGCCTTGCCGACCTCGAAGGTCTCAAGGTGCGCGCATCCGGCCGCATGACCGCGCTTTTGCTCGAAGCACTGGGGGCCGAGGGCGTAAACGTGTCCTTTTCCGAAGTCCCCGGAGCGCTGCAAAATGGCGTTGTGGACTGCGCTGTGACCGGTGCGGGTTCAGGCTACAGCGCGGGTTGGTGGGAAGTCTCCACACACCTGTTGCCGATCCCGCTCGGTGGCTGGGACCCTGTCGTCACGGCCATGAACCTCGACAAATGGAACGGCCTTGATGCCGACACGCAGGCGCTGATCTCCTCCGAGATTGTTACCGGCTTTGAGGACCCCGCATGGGCCAGCGCACAGGATGCTTTGGTCAATGATGTGGCCTGTTTGACCGGGAACGGCGAATGCCCCTCTGGCGAAGCCCGCTCCATGATCTTGGTCGACGTCAGCGCCGATGACTTCGCCCGTGCCCGTGACCTTCTGACGACGCAGGTGCTGCCTGATTGGGCAGAACGCTCTGGCGGGGACTGGGCAATGCGCTGGAATGAGAGCGTCGGTCAGGTCGTCGGCGTCTCAATCGAGTAACGCGCAAGCCAAAAGGACGCACCGAACATGGAACTCACGATGATCGACAGCCTGCGGGCAATCAACCGCAAAGTCGCCTTGATGGTCGGCCTTGGATTGCTTGCCTGCGCCGCTTTTGTGCTGGCCGATATTATCTTGCGCAGGTTCGGTGCGGGCCTTGGCGGAACCGAGGAAATCGCGGGCTACGCGATGGCCTTGGCGACGTCCTGGGGCATGTCCTACACACTTCTCGAACTTGGCCACGTTCGCATCGATCTGGTGCGGACGCGGTTCAAATCGGTTGGAAAGGCCCTGTTCGACGTCTTTTCCATGATCGTGATGACCGGCGTTATCATCACAATCGCAATCAAGGCATGGCCCGTCGTGGCCCATTCACTCAAGAACGGATCCCGCGCCAACACGCCTCTTGAGACGCCTTTGGTTTGGGTGCAACTCCCGTGGTTTGCGGGCTGGGTCTGGTTTGCAGTCATGTCGACCCTGCTTACCCTTTGCGCGCTGGTCCTTTTGGCCAAACGCCGCCACGCCGAAACCGAGAGCATTATCGGTGCCTTCGCGGAAGAGGACACACTGCAATGATCCCCTTTGTCTCTCTTGGCCTTCTAGGGCTGCTGGCGCTGTCTATTCCGGTGGGTATCGTGTTGTTCCTTCTGGGCTTCGGCATTGATGCCTTCTTTTCCGGCTTTCCGCTGATCCGCGGCCTTGGCAACATGGTCTGGTCGTCGTCCAATTCGGCGACGCTGATCGCGATCCCGTTTTTTGTGCTGCTGGGTGAGATCCTTGTGCGCAGCGGTGTCGCCACGCGGACCTATGCGGCACTGGACCGTTGGGTGTCATGGCTTCCGGGCGGGTTGGTGCACGCCAACATCGCCACAGCCACGATGTTTTCCGCCACATCAGGATCGTCCGTGGCGACTGCGGCCACGGTTGCAACCGTTGCAATGCCGCAAGCCGAAAAGCTCGGCTATGATCCGAAACTGTTTTCAGGCGCGATTGCGGCGGGCGGCACGCTCGGCATCATGATCCCGCCCTCCATCAATCTGATCGTCTATGGGTTCCTGACACAGTCATCGATCCCGCAACTGTTCCTTGCGGGGCTCATCCCCGGTATCGCGCTTGCGCTGATGTTCATGCTGATCACCGTGATTATCTGCCTGATCCGCCCTGACCTTGGTGGCATGCGCCGGATGTTTCCGCTCGCGCAGATGCTGCGCGCCCTTGTTGATCTGATCCCGATCATCATCCTGTTCGGCCTGATCGTCGGGTCCATCTATCGTGGCTGGGCCACCCCGACCGAGGCAGCCGCTGTCGGCGTTGCAGGCGCCTTCATGATCGCCTTCGCCTTTGGCGGTGTGTCGTGGGATATGCTGGCCCAAAGCCTGACGGGGACGGTCAAGATTACCTCGATGATCATGTTGATTGTCATTGGCGCATCCTTCCTGAACTTCACGCTGGCCTCTGCCGGATTGGGCCGTGAATTGACCGCCTTTATGGAGGGGCTGGGCTTGTCGCCGCTTGGCTTCATACTCGTGGTGGTGGTGCTTTACATTGTGCTGGGGTTCTTCATTGAAACCCTGTCGCTGATGGTTGTGACCATCCCGATCATTGTGCCGATGGTGCTGGTGCAGGGCTATGATGTGATCTGGTTCGGAATCTTGATGATCGTGCTGATCGAAATGGCCCTGATTACGCCGCCCGTCGGGCTGAACCTCTACGTCGTCCAGGGTGCGCGCAAATCCGGCAGCCTGAACGAGGTGATGCTGGGTGCGTTGCCCTATTGCCTGACGATGTTGGTCATGGCGTTTTTGTTGATCGGCTTCCCAAGCATCGCTCTCTTCCTGCCGACCTATCTCCAATAGGAATGCGACCCATGCGTATCGACCTCAACTCTGACCTTGGCGAAGGCTTTGGACCTTGGGCCATGGGCAATGACGGTGAGATGCTGTCCATCGTGACTTCGGCCAATATCGCCTGCGGCGGGCATGCCAGCGATCCCGAGACGATGTTTCGGACCCTTACGCTGGCGCGCGACAACGGCGTCAATGTAGGCGCGCATCCGGGATACAATGACCCGATCGGGTTCGGGCGGCGGATCATTCCCATGTCGCCTTCCGAGATTGGCCGGATGTGCGCGGCACAGGTTGGTGCGCTGATCGGCATGGCTGCGCAGGCCGGCGTATCTGTCACATATGTCAAACCCCACGGCGCGCTTGGAAACCTTGCAGCCCGCGACCGGGACGTTGCTGATGCCATCGTGGCGGCGGTGCAAAGGATCGACCCCAAACTTGCCATTCTCGCGATTTCCGGCACTCAGAGCATGCATGCCGCACGTGCGGCAAACGCGCCTGTATTCTCTGAGATCTTTGCAGATCGCGGGTATCTGGCATCCGGCCAACTTGTCCCGCGCGACCAGGACGGCGCGATGATCCATGACGCAATTGAGGCGACTGATCGACTGTTGGCGTTTCTTGAAAGCGGTCTCATGCCTGTCGTCGACGGTGATCCGATTAAGCTGGACGCACATTCCATCTGTGTCCACGGAGACAATGGCAGTGCGGTCGAAATGGCCCGTGAAATCCGTAGCAGACTTACGGCACAGGGTATTAAAATCGCCAGTTTCAACAGTTTTTGAGGTCACCTATGGAACCCCAGTTCAGGGCCATTGCCGATCACGCGCTTTTGGTGAGTTTTGCGGCGGAAATATCCGAAGAGGCCCACGCGGCAGTGGTCGCCTTGGACACCGCCATCGGCGCGAACATGCCCGCGGGTGTGATCGAAACGGTACCGGCCCTTGTCAATCTGTTGGTGTCCTTTGATCCCACCCTCACAGACCATACCGCCGTTGAGAGATATGTTCGGACGTGCCTTCAGGACATGAAAGTCGGGGAAATTTCAGGTCTCCGGCGGCATGTGCAGGTCTGCTATGAGGCCCCTTTTGCGCCGGACCTTGAGGCCGTCGCTACGGCGACCGGAGTGTCGACGGATGCGGTTATCAATGCGCATCTGGCAGGCGACTTTCAGGTTTTGATGTACGGGTTTGCGCCGGGCTATGCGTATCTTTCGGGCGTGCCGGAACTGATCCGGGTGCCGCGCAAACCTGCAGCAGTCCGCGACGTGCCAGCAGGAAGCGTCATCATCGCCGGGCCGCAATGCCTTGTCACCACACTCACCATGCCAACGGGTTGGTCGATCATTGGGCGCTCACCCACGGCGATCCTGACGGGTGATCCGACCCATCCTTTCCTGTTTGATGTGGGCGACCACGTGACCTTCGAACGGATTGACCGCACGACGTTCGAGCGCCTTGGCAGGGAGACCGCTCATGACTGACGCTGTATTCTCTGTCTTATCGGCCGGACCGTTGGTTACGGTTCAGGATTC
>CALAIJ010000088.1 GCA_937923365.1 uncultured Sulfitobacter sp. | reverse complement strand
TTGTTGCCCTGCGCACGGGCGTATTGCAGGCTGCCGCCATCGTCTTCGGTGACGCTGACCACCCTGAAGGTGTTCGTCTCCAGATCGCCGCGCACCGTTGCAAGGGCGATGGTATCGTCATGGCCAAAAATCTTGTTGATGAGCGGTGTCAGCAACTCGCCCAGTGCGAATGTCAGCACGGGGCCCACGATGGGCACGGCCCATGATGTCAGCCCGATCAGCGCGCCCACGGTTGAGAACAGCGAGGTCGCAGAGGCGCCGATGGCAAAGAGGCTTTGCGTCACGCTCAGTGCGATGGCCCCTTTCTCGGTCTCGGGGTTCCCGCCGATGTCGCCAAAGGCCTCGGTCAGCAGGTAGTTGATCCCTGCCGATGTCACCGTCGCACCCGCGCTTTGCCAGAACTGCTGGTAGCTTGGCAGATCAAAGGGCTGTGCAACGCCAAGCCCGTCGGCCAGAAAGTTGCCCGCCCAGTGCACGCCCGTCAGCGCGCTGTGCTGCACGAGGGTCTGCGTCAGACGCCCCGGCAGGGACGTGCCGTCGATGCCAGCAACGCTGTTGAATTCTTCAGCCAGCCAAGCTGCGGCCACAGTGGACAGCCGTGCCGCACTATGGCCAAAGAACTCGGCGCCCAGGCTTTCGCCTGTCGGAGAGACCGGTTCGTCGTATCTGATCTTGTCACCCGCGCTAAGCTCCAGCAGGTTTCCGATGCTCAGATCGTCGGGCAATCCGGCGTCGATAGTGGCGAGAAACCCAGCCTCCATCACGTTTTCCAACGCGGTGTCTGTGAAGGCAGCAAGGGCCGCTTGCGCGCCCAGTGACCGCAGGTCAGGCGTCAGCAAGCCAACAAGATCAGTGATCTGAGGGGCCAGCGTCGCCGCACGGTCGGTGCCCCGCACCACGATTTCCAGCACTTCCGAGACGATCTCTCCGTTCACGATCCGGTGGCTGGTGGTGGACTGGGCCTGATCGCCAAAACGGTGTTCCAGAAAACTGTCCGGAGAGCCGTTGCCCGTCTCGTCCTCGCCAAAGATAAAGACGATCTTTTCATCGCCATTGGACAGGATCACCATATCGGCAGGCTTTGGGCCGCTTTGATCGTCGTCTGTGGGCTCCTCGTCGGAGGGCTCCTCCGAAGGGTCGCCGCCGGTGTCGGGGTCCTCTCCGGTGTCTGGTTTGCGACCGGGCAGGGGGGGCAGAGTGCCGGAAAGTTCGGGATCGGAACTGGTGACCTCCGCTGTGACCTCTGGTTCTGGCAGACCGGAAGTATCTTGCAGCTTGGAGGCAAGATGCGCCTCCCACCGGTCCATGCGTTCCAGTTCGTCCTGCGCGTAGGCGTAATCTTGTAAGGTCGCGGCAAAATTGGCCAGCTCGTTGATGACAATCTGGTTTTCCGCGCCCTGAAAGCTTGCTTCCAATCCAGTCGACAGATCAAGAAGCTTACCTATCGTTCCTGCATCGGCGATCTTCTTTGACACCAGACTGAGGCCAAGGTTTGCAATTGTTGCGATTTCCAGCATGTTGCTGCCGGCATTGGCACTGTTGGCCAGCCGCAACAGCGTCTCGGCCTGCGACAGCAGCCTGAGGTTGATATCCAGCAGTTCAACTTCGAACCCTTGCCCGGCTGCAACTTCCAGCGATTGTTCAAACGCGCCGTGGCCATCAAAGCCGCCGTTGGCGCGTGTCAGGGCAATCAGCTGCGTGCTGCTGATGTCCTGGCGGATTTTCTCGGTCAGGGACTGGTAGGTGGTCAGGGCCGTGCGCTCCAGCTGGGTCTGTGTTTGCGACGCAACCAGGTTCATCGCGCCCGTGACTGCTGCCAGATATCCGGCCTTGGAATACTTGATGATCTGCGCGGCCCCTGTCGCCAGTATGGTGAAACCGGCCTCTTTGAAGGCGTTCTGGGCGTTGTTGTCGATGATGTCACTGGCGGTGATCTTGTTGCTGTCACCCGCCGCAAGCACGTTGTTATAAGCCCCAAGCACGCCACCCGAGGTGGCGCGTGCCTCCATCGCCTGCAGGGCAATGTTGTTGCGCACAAAGCTGCTGACATCGCGCAGCACATCCGCGCTGACGGCAAGGGCATTGCCGTCCACGTCCGTGATGTCGAGGTTCTGCACCAATTCCGGTGTCGTGAACGTGGGCGAGAAGTCAGGCGTCTCATAGGTCACTTTGACCTGCTGGCCCAAAGCGTCCGAGTTCAGAATGTAGGAGTGCGTTTTATTGGCCATAGCGTGTCACCCCGCTCCCTTGCTTGGGAGAAGTTTATGGCAGCGGTTCACACGCACAAGGTGTATTTGCGGCACGTGACGTAACGATCACGGCAGCGCTGGGTGGATTTGCATTTGAAAAGGCGTGAGAAGTTTTTGAGTGGGCGCCCCGAGGGTCGCGGCTTTAAAACCGGTGCCTCAGAAGTCGTCAAATTCAGGGACGTTACCCAGCCTGACAAGGAAGTCGGGTGGCCCGACCTCTCCGGTGCCGGGGTCTTCGCTGACGCTGTAGGCATCCGCGCCCGCGCAGCCATCCAGCAGCGCTTCGCGTTCAGCCCTGTTCTGGGCCTCTGCCGCATTCGAATATTCGAACTGCTTGTCGATCTTGAGGCTGATCTGACCCTCCCTGCCAGCCGTTTTCTCAACATAGGTCTGGCAGATGTAGTGAACCTTGAGCGGCTGATCTTCCGTATCTGTCATGACGGTGTCCTTTGCAGCAAGAGGGGCGGTCCTGCACCCCGCTGGTGGCGTTACTTCGTTGCGGCCTTTGTGGGGGTATTGGCATCCCGCTCAAGGCGTGCTTTGCGCAAACGCGCGGTTTTGATCTGCTTTTGCTCGGCTTCCTCGTCCGCGATCTTTCTGACGATGCGGGTGGTTTTCTCCATTGCGGTTTCAGCTTTGGGCAGGGATGCTTTGGCGGTTTTCTTTGTTGTCGGCTTTACCAATGGTCGGTCTCCTTGTTCATAAAAGTCACGCGCAGCGCGCTGCGGGGGGTCGCGATTGCGCAAACGGAAGGTGCCGTGGATGGCGCGCAGCAGCGCGGAAATCTGGCAGCTTTGTCGTGATGTCCGAAGCATTCGCGCAGTCGATCGGCGGGCATATTGGCCCCACCTTCAACGCAATCTTGCGCAGTGTAAGGGGATAGATCGTTGCTTGGCCCCGTAGTAGCCGCCTTTGTGGTGCGATTGTAAGCCCCAAAGCAATCACGCACGTTGGGGCCGGGCCCTCAGGTCAATCCCAGCAGGCGGGCCGCGTTGCCTTTGGTGATGTCCGCGCGCAGCTCATCCTTGATGGCGATCTTCTCAAAATCCGCGAGCCAGCGTTCGGGTGTGATCATCGGCCAGTCGGACCCGAACAACACCTTTTTCTTAAGGATGGAATTGCAGTAGCGCACCAATATTTCGGGGAAATACTTGGGCGACCAGCCGGACAGGTCGATGTAGACGTTGGGCTTGTGCTGTGCGACGGCAAGCGCCTCTTCCTGCCACGGAAAACTGGGGTGCGCGAGGATGATCTTCATCTGGGGGAAGTCCACGGCCACGTCATCCATGTACATCGGGTTGGAATATTTCAGCCGCATGCCATTGCCCCCCGGCATGCCAGAGCCGACACCGGTCTGGCCGGTGTGAAACAGCGCGATGCCGCCTTCCTCCGCGATGGCCTCATAAAGCGGGTAGGCCATCCGGTCATTGGCATAAAACCCCTGCATGGTGGGGTGGAACTTGAACCCTTTGATGCCATAATCGCGGATCAGGCGGCGCGCCTCGCGTACGCCCATCTTGCCTTTCCACGGATCGATGGAAGCGAAAGGGATCAACACGTCATCGTTGGCGGCTGCAATCTCGGCCACTTCTTCATTCTTGTAACGGCGGTACCCAGTCTCGCGTTCGCTATCGACGGGAAAGATCACGGCAGCGATGTTCTGGGCGCGGTAATGCGCGGCGGTTTCCTCGATCGTGGGAGGGTGTTTCCACGGGGCGCGAAAATACTGCGCCATGGTGGCTTGCAGATCATCATAGCCGTCATCGTCGTGGCAGCCACAGGGCTCCTCCGCGTGGGTATGAATGTCAATCGCACGGATTTTCGACAGGTCGACCATGGCTGTGTTCCTTAAATCAAGATGACCGCGGGGTCAGTATCAGTGTAAAGCCGCTCCAGCTTGTCGGCGCGGCGTGTCAGAATTTTGCGAAAGTTGAGGTTCCCCTTGGCCGTCATCTCCCCTTCAGGAAGCGAGGCGGGATCGCCCAGCACGATCGCCCGCGCCACACGGGCCGAACTGCCGACACCTTTGGAAAAAGCGGCAAGGCGGGTTTTGATTTCCTGCAAAAGCGCGGGATCATCCAGCGCGCCTTGGGTGGCCTCAGCGGCGAAACCGTTTGCTTTCAGCCCCGCAACATTGGGAAAGATCATCACGCCGATCTGGTCTTTGTCGGCACCTGTGACGACCAGATCAGCGGCCAGCGGGGCAAGGCACGCCAAAAGATCGATGCGCAATTGTGCGGCGCGCACCCACGTGCCTGTTAGCAGTTTAAAGTCCTCGCTGATGCGTCCGTCAAACCGGAGGCCTTTGTTCATGTCGTCCGGATCCACGAACGTCATCACGTCACCAGTGATGAAGTATCCGTCCGGATCAAATGCCTCGGCGGTCTTGGTGGGGGCGTCAAAATATCCGGCCATCACATTGGGCCCTTTGACGCGGACCTCATAACGGGCGTCTTCTTGCGGCACCAGCTTGACGGTGATTTCGGGCACGGGCACTCCGACGACGCCCGAAGTGTCTGTGGGTTCTTGTTGCAGTAGTGCTGCGGGGGCTGTTTCTGTCAGTCCCCAAGAGGAGGTGATCAAGGGTATCTCTCCCTTGATTTCAAACGCCATGGCCTCAAAGCCTTCCCAGACGTTTTGTGGCAGGGACGCCCCGGCATAAAACAGCATGTCGAGGTTTTCGAAAAAGCGGCGGCGCAAGCCTGCATCCGCTTTCAGGGCCTCCAGCAATAGCTGGAACCCGACAGGCACGTTGAAGCATAATGTGCCCGTCACCAATCCCAGGTTCTCGATGGTACGGTCAATCAGCCCCGGCGCGGGTTTGCCATCGTCGATATAAAGTGATCCGCCATTGGCCAGCATCATGTTGAAGTTATGCGATCCGCCAAACACGTGGTTCCACGGCAGCCAATCGACAATCCGTGGCGGTTGCGCCGTCAGAAAGGGCAGGGTGGCGGCCAGTTGTGCCTGGTTCGTGCAGAGCATCCTTTGGGTGGTCAGCACGCCTTTGGGGGCCGAGGTCGAACCAGAGGTCATCAGGATTTTCGCGACCGTGTCCGGCGTCACGGACTGATGCGCTTTGGTGGTATCAACGCCGCCGTCCCCGCGCAAAAGCAAGTCGAAAGCGGTCGTTGGCACGTCCCCGGGTTTGGAGGCGACGACCTCGACCCCCTCAAAGGCATCAAGGCGCAGGGCCGCATCGTATTGGCCTGCATCAACAGCATAGGCCATTTTGGGCCGCACCATGTCCATTGCTTGAACCAAACGGCCATGGGCGGCGGGCACGAGAGAGTATTGCTCGGCCACGGGGACGGTTGGCACGCCTGCGTATTGTGCGGCAAGGCTGAGAAGGGCGTGATCGACGCCGTTGCCCGACAGGATCAGAATGGGCGTGTCAGCGCCCATACCGCGTGCCAGCAGTGCTGCGGCAATGGCCTGCACCTTTTGCAGCGTCTCGGCGTAGCTTTCCCTACGCCATCCGTCACCGCTACGCTCGGCGATAAAATCACGGTCGGGGGCAGTGGCAGCCCAGCGGTGCAGCCAATCACCAGTGCAGCGCGCCACAGGTCCCATCTGCGTGTTGGAGCGCAACAGAATGGTGCCGTCCGCCTGATCCTGACGGCCAACGTTGTGCGGCAAAAAGTTGGTTGTCCGTTTCATCCGTTGCCTCCGCGTGACTGGATCAGTTGCAGGGCCGCAATCATGGTGTCTTGTGACTGCGCGGTGATCCCCTCAAGCAGACGGCGTTCATGGGCGGTGACCGCTTTGACGGCGCGGTCACACAGCCGCTTTCCCTGAAGCGTGGCACTCAGGGCGTAGGTCCTGCGATCGGTGGGAACACGTGCGCGCTGGATCAGCGCGCGCTGTTCCAGTTCGTCCACGATGACCCCCATATTGGGGCGCTCGACGTCCATGGCTTCGGCCAGTTGCGATGGGCTGAGACCGGGGTTATCGACGATCAGCACAAGCGCGGTATAGGTCAGCATACGCAGATCAAACGGCCGCAAGGTGCGCGTCAGATCGGCCTGCACCACATTGAAGGCCCGCTTCATGTGGTAGCCGACAAAGCGCTGTAGCGTCGCGTCATTGGCGCGAAATTTCGGCGCGGCAGAGGTCTTGCGTTGAAGCGCCATCAGATCACCGGAACTTGGGCGCGCGCTTTTCAAGGAAGGCATTCAATCCTTCCTCGGCGTCGGGCGTCGTTTGCGAAAGCGATGCGGCCAGCGACTCTGTGAACAGGCCATCGCGGTGCGACATGTCCCCGATATGGGCAATGGCCTGCACCATAAAGTAGTTCGACAATGGCGCATTGCGGGAAATCTTGCCCGCAAGCGATTGGGCAAGGGCCATCCCTTCGCCATCGGGAACGGCATAGTGGGCCAGTCCCAGCCGCACACCGTCTTGGGCATCGTACTTGCGCCCCGTCAGCATCATTTCGGTCATCCTGTCTGCCCCGATGATGCGCCCGACCTTAGCAGTGGCACCCCCACCGACAAAGATGCCGCGGCGGCCTTCGGGGAGTTGGAAAATTGTGGAACTCTCCGCGATGCGCACATGGGTAGAGGCCGCGATTTCCAGCCCGCCCCCAATCACTGCGCCAAACATGGCCGAGACAACGACAAGCCCGCCGAACTGGATTTTCTCCATCACGCTGTGCCAGTGGCGCGAATGATAAAGGTTCTCCTCGGGCGAGCGATGCACATGTTCCGACAGATCAAGGCCGGAGCAAAAATGCCCTGCCGTTCCGGTCAATATCACCACGCGCACGTCTTTGGGGGGCTCGGAGAAAAATGCATCCATCGCGTCCAAAAGTGCTTCGCACATGGCGTTGCGCTTGTCGGGGCGGTTCATGGTCAGAGTTGCGATTTGTCCATCAACTTCGACCTTGAGTATCGGCGCGCTCATTCTTGCCTCCTTGTGGCACTGAGGGGCGCATTGACCGACCCCGCATGTCTGCCGCTGATCCGCGGGGTTTTGCAACGCCGCACCGTGATGGGCGGCAGCAGTCACAACCTTCGGAGCAGATATAGTTATATTGAATAACTATTATGTATGCGACGCAAGCCAATTGTCTTGCACCCCGTCGCAAGGCAAAGGGACCAGCAATTACAGGTCTGAGGAATCCCAATGGTGCGCGGCGGAAATTGCGCAAGAAAGCAAAGAAACTGTGCACGACAGGGGCGTTGCCGCGCCACGTGCACAGATTTCTCTGACCGAACTTTTAGTAGCCGACCGAAAGCCGCAGGGGCAAACGCCAGCTTAACGAATGCCAAAGAGCCGCAGGATCGCCCGCCAGACGCAGACCAGCAAGGCCACGAATATCTGCCAGCAGGTCATCCCGCTCACGCCTGAACTGCCCAAACCGCCACGCGGACTGGAGGGGCGCAACGGTGTGCCATAGACGCTGACCGACACCACCGGATTGTCGGCAGGGTCGTGCAATACCCGCAACTGATAACTGCCATTCAGCGCATCCGTCAGCGCGCCGCTTATGCTGCCGTCAGCCACGGAGATGGCAAACTTGTCAGCACGGAACGGGCCGAGATACTGCCCCGATGCGCTTTTGGGTGTGATGCTGAGAATGCTCACCGCTTGCCCGCCTTGCAGTTCGTCCGTGGTGGCCCAGGCGTAGTCCGACCCGGTGACGGAGGGTCTGACCGCCAGATAGATCGACTTGAGAATGGTCCGCGCGAACCGACTGCCGTTCGGCATCCGGCCAAGCACGCGAAAGCGGAACGTATACGTGCCTTCCAGCGTGGTATCACCGTACCGGGCAGCCCACAGACCGTCACCGATGGCACCGCCGCCCGTCGGCCCGTTGTCCTTCAGTTCAAAGTCGGGCGTAGACACGATGGGCAGATCGGCCTGACCCGTCGCATTTAGCAAATGCCGGATCATATGCGCTTTGCCCTTGTCGGGATCCCGTCCGTCAAACTGCTGGCTTTGCGCCTTTTTATCATAGAGCTTTGAATTGGTGCTCAGGAAAGTGCCCAGACCTTCTCCGGGGCGGGCAACGTCAACCAGTACCTGTGCATCTGTTATCGGTGCACCGCCTGCCGTTATCCGGCAAAAGAGGTCGATAGGTTCGTCCGTGAAGTGGGTCTTGCGGCCAAAGAACATCTCCGTTTGCACATGCAGGTCGGCCATCGCCAGCACGTCCGCGTCGGTCAGCACTTGCGGCGTGCCGCCGTCCATACGCTGAACCCGCCACTCTGATCCGGTAGGGGTCGCGCTGGGCAGGTTCGTCAGGTCAATCCGCAACAGAATGTGGTTGGTGCGTTCGGTCAGCTCCAGATGCGCATCGGCTGGGTTGATCGGCACAAAGTTGGGATCACCCTGAGGTCGCCATGCCACGGAGACTGTCTGCCCCGGCGTTGGCAGGGGCACCAGAATGGTCATGACCTGCTCGCCGGTGTTGGCCGCAAAGTAGAGCGCGTTTGAAGGGCTGTCGGGATCGACAACGCCCAAAAGCGGGCCTGCGCGTTCGGCAGACAGAACCGCCCCCAACATTTCCGCCAAGGCGTTCAGCACGTCGACTGAATCGGTGATCTGGGCGTAGTGTCCATCCGTCGCCAGCACCTCCAGCCGATCGCTTTGAACCGAGGTGCCAACCCCCAGCGCAAAGACCCGTGGCCCGATCTTGGCATTGGCGCCTGCAAGGGCGCCGACGTCGCGGAGGTCCTCGAAGGTGGAGGCGGCGGCGCCCGCGGTCTCCTCGATGGTGACGCTGCCCGCGTTTTCATAGCCGTCCGTCAGCAGAATGACCGCACCTGAATCGACATCGGACTGGGCCGCGGCAATCGCTTCCCAACTGCGGATCAGGCCGTCACCGATGGGCGTGCAACTGGCCACATCCCCAAGGTTCCACGTGTCGTTGTTCTCAAAGAAGTCGAGCGGTTGCAGCAGGTTACTGTCTGGTCCCGGCAAGGCTGTGCCATCGGACGGGTCCAGAAACGGCAGTTGTGCATGAGGCGTGTCGGTCCACGAACAGCTGTCATTCTGGAAGGTCATCACCCCTGCTTTATGCGCGCCACCCGGGCGGAAGGCGGTGAATAGGTCCATCCAGGCGTGGGCGGCATTCACGGCCTGCTCCCACTTGTTGCCTGCCCCCAGCGCGCTGCCCATGCTACCGGATCGGTCCACGGCCAGAACCATGCCGTAGGTCACGGGTTCTATCGTCACCGGCAAGACCTCCGCGTTTGCAGGTTCTGTTGGATCAGCGGTCCCGCTGGCGTCCAGATCGTAGGACGTGCTCAGCGTGAAATTCACATCCGTGTCCGCGTAGACCGCAGGGGCGTCAAAAGTGGCGCTGGTGCCGGCCGGGGCAAAGTTCCGCACTGCCGTTGCATTGGCGGGATCGGTCTGCCAGGTGTCGATGCGCGCAGGCGCAGGAACAAGCGGCACCATAGGCGCGCCATTCACCAGTTCAGAGGACGCCGTCACCGCGCCAAGCGTGATGCCAACGGTGCCTTCCTTGAGGGGCAGCGCCGGGCTTGCCACGAACACCGAACTGACGGAAGGATCGGCCAGCAGGCGGTCGATGGACAATGTCCCGCCGCCCGGTTCAATCGTTGCCGCGGCGCCCGCCAGACCGCGGATCACAATGCGCAAGATCCCCGTGGGCAACGTGCCAGTCGGATTGCTGAGCGACACAGACTGCGGCCCCGTGGGCGCGCCCACGACGTTCACCGACACGGTCCAGTCGCCCAGTGGAATTGCACCCGGCGTCCAGACACCACCGGTCAGAATGGGCTGGCCCGCAGTTGCCCAGTCAACAGGGTTTGCCAATACTTCCGCTTCGGCACCCGCAGGCAGGGTCAGGGTCACGCTTGCATCGGAATTGTCTATGTCCTCGACCCAGATATCCACCGCGAGAAAGTCGGTTTGGGTGACTGTGTATGTCTCGTCAACAGTCCAGACTGCTGGCGCAAAAATTGGATTTGGCATGATATTCTCCGGTTAAATTGTTATGATCAGATTTTTCTGGAAGAGGTCGAACTGGCCGCCACGGTTGGAGCGGAAGATCAGGCGGATTGTGCCGTCTCGCAGAAAGGCCAGCGGGAAATCGTTCGCACCCGACGAGGCTGTCACCTGACGCGGGCTGCCCCAGCCGCCCGTGTTCGGATCGCGTCCCACGGTCCAGATGTTGGTGGTGCCGGCATCATCGCGCCCCCACAGCAGCCAAATCCCGCCGTCCGCGTCGACCACGGCTGTGGGCCGTTCGTTTGCATCATTCGGGCCATCGGTGCCGGGGATCGCAGTGGCCGCGCCCCAGGTGTCCGTCGCAATGTCATACCGCGCCTGATGGATCGCCAGATCGCCACGCCAGAACACCCAGACCGCGCCCGGTTCATCCACCAGCACAAAGGGTTGTTGATCCGATGTGCCGCTGTCCAGTTCAAGGTCAGTGAAGGTCTCGATGGCGCCTGTTGTCGGGGTCAGGCGCGCCACCGCGATGGTGTTGGCCTGCGTGCGGAAGGATACCCAGATCCGGTCGGCACTGTCGGTTGCCGCATGCAGGATACCCGGCGCTGTGGAAGGCGAGCGTGCCCGCAAGGTTGACAGGTCCGATGTCTCGCCATCCAGCCAGACGGCGGCGGCTTCGTCCCAACTGGCGTCGTATTGACGTCTGCGGTAGCGGATGCGGTCCGTGGCGCCGGGGCCGTTCCAGTACCAAAAGAATGTCACGATCTGGCCTGTGCGCACAGCAACGGGGTGGGCTTCCACCTCAGCTTGTTCTGCCACAGCGGTTTCTGCCGCAGCGGGCAGGCCTGCAGGGGCGGCAGCACGGCGAAAACGGATGTTGTTTTCGGTCTGGTAGGCGACCAGCAAGGCAGGCTCGGGTGTGGTGGGCAGCATCACCAGCGTTGGGGTCTCGGCCGATGCTGGACCGGGGGTGACTTGCACCGGCGGGTTGGTGCCAGCGGCGGTCGGGTCGGCATCGCTCCAGGAGGTGGCGAAGATCTGGTTCACCCCGCCTGCGCGGTTTGAATGCCACAAAAGATGCGTCTGGTTGCCGTTGATTGCGGCGGCGCGCGTTGCGTTGTCATTGGACGGATCGGGCGCGATAATCTGGTCATCCGAAGCAGGCAACTGTCCGCGCAGCAAGGCGTTCAGTGCAGTGCGCAGGGGCACTGCAGGCCGGTCTAGACCACGGCGGTAGCGGTCCGGCGTGGTTGCCAGCATATCTTCTGCCAAAGTGGCAGGCGGCGTCAGAAGACGACGTTCGCGGATGTCGGTGATCTGGCTGGGAAAGACCACAGGGTCTGCCGCCACACGGGCAATCTGGGCCAGTCCGTAATAGGAATGCCCCGCCTCGAAATCAGCGTCCCCTGATACGGGGATGGCTGTGCCGATGCGCGCGCGCACTGTCCATTCCTGACGCAGCCGTGCACAGCTTTCTGTCCCGATATCGACAAAGATCAGCGAGGGGTCCTCTTCCGGGCGCACAAGGCGTTCCCAGACATCAAGATAGACCGTGACCGTACCATCCAGCACAGGCAATTCAGGAATGGTAACTGTGCCGCGTAGGGCCGCCTCGGCAGGGGCTGTGGGGTTGGCGTCATGCAAGGGCTGGGCGCGGTAATCGGTGTCGGTTTCGATTGCGGCCTCCAACCCGTCGACAAGACACCGGCCAAAGTGGCGCAAGCCGGTGTTCAGCGCTGTCTCTCCGCCCGGAGCGGGCGGGACACCTGCACTGACCACAAAGTCGTTCGCGGCAGGGGCAGGCAGGGCAAGGATGCGAAAGCCGTCAGAGCCTTCGGGCACCCCGTCGCCCACAAACCACTTCAGATAGGCGCGCAATTCGAACCTGCGGATATCGTCGCGCTCGTTCCAGTCGGCATCTACCACCGGGACGCCTTGTTGCAGCCGCACGCTGACAAAGCGGCGCAGGGGGTCGAATGTGTCAGGGGTAATGATGGCCATGACGTATCTCCTTCATTCTGGGGGATCGGTTAAAAGACCAGCCAAAGTGTACGTTCAAGCGTACTGGCGGGGTCCTTGTTGATGACGGGATGGGTGACGTAGTTGATCAGGCTGGGGGTGCCGCCCAAATCACCCACCAGCCCGAATTCGCGCAGGGATCCGCTGGCATGATTGGCATCGGGCCATGGCGGCAGGGCAGGGCCCAATGTCGCCACGATCTGTAGGCGGTTCGTGGGGCCTGCAACCACCACGCCCGCATCATCCACAAAATCGATGGCAAGGTCTGCGGCAGGCACGGTAAAGGCTGCCGGATCACTCAGCGCGGTCTGGGCAGGTGTCGCAGGCGGCGTTCCCCCTCCATCCCAAGACGCAAGGCCCGACCCGAACTGCATGCCTTGAATGCCCAGTGCCGCGCCACCCGATATGAGTGTGGCAAGGATGCGGCGACAATCCACCACAATAGCATTGCTGGATACGGGGCGTATCTGGATCACCTGTCCGTCCGGGCCGCGCAGGACGTCTTGATACTTGCCGTGCAAACCAGCAGCAGGATGCTCGCAGGCGGGCGGTTTCGCGGGGGTGGAATGCATATCAGTCTCCTTGCTCATAGCAGGTCCGGGAACCATGTCCGGCGGGCGAATGTTGAGGGATCAAGCGGGTTTGCGCTGAGGTCTGTCAGGCTGTTGGCAATCAGCACCGCGACATCCGGCA
>CALAIJ010000087.1 GCA_937923365.1 uncultured Sulfitobacter sp. | reverse complement strand
GCGCTTGCCTTGAACTCGTTCTGCTTGGGGGCAGCAGGGGCCGCTGAGGGCGCCGGTGCTGCGGCAGCTTTTGCAGGTGCTGATGCGTCGCCATCTTTGGCAGGTGAGGGATCGTTGATTTTGCTTTTAGAAAACATCGTTTGCAGCCTTGATATAGATCATGGGGTTAACAGCTTTGCCGCCGACGCGAACTTCGTAGTGAAGATGCACGCCTGTGACACGTCCAGATGCCCCCATATCACCGATCCGCTGCCCGCGCGAGACCCTTTGACCTACTTTCACGCGAATACGCGACAGGTGGGCATAGCGGGTTTCGATGCCAAATTCATGCTGAATCTTGACCAACCTACCATATCCTGAGCCCCAGCCTGCGCTGGTCACAACACCGTCCGCCGTCGCATAGAGTGGCGTGCCGGAGGGGGCCGCAAAATCAACGCCGGAATGCATACGCCGACCGCCTGTTTTCGGGTCGCGGCGGAAGCCAAAGGGCGAGGTAAAGCGGAAAGCGTTCTTGACCGGCGTCGCGAAAGGCGCCTTTTGCGCGGCGATCCGGTAGAGATTCAGACGATCCATCTGGTTGAGCAAACGGTTCGCCCGCAGCGTGTCCTCGGTGGGCTCATTGCCCCGGGTGGTAAAGCTGAGCGGCGTCATAGGACCGCCCTGGCCGGAATAGCCACGACGGACAGTCTTGAGGATACCTTGGGTCGACATGCCCGCATTGCGGAACATTTTATCCAAAGGGGCGACCGATACGTTCATCGCCTCTTCCAGCTGACGGAAGATGGCGTCGTTCTGGTCTTTCATAATCTCGATGCGCTGTGCCATCTCGTCGGCCTGCAGCAATGCCTGCTGCGCGTCGGCCACAACCTGATCGCGCTCGGCGGCGGTGCGTGCCAGCGCGTCGGCCAGAAAATCAACGGGGGCAGAGGCCGCAGCGGTCCGCACAATGCCCGTGCCTTCTTCAAGGCTGCCTTCAAGCTCTGCCAGTTGCGAACGGGCGGCTTTGCGGTCTTTCATGGTGTCGCGCAGGGTGGACTGGATAACGTCGATGCCGGTCTCAAGCTCGTGGCGGCGTGTTTCCGACTGCAAAAGTTCGGATTGCATGACCGAGATTTGCTTGAGCGCGGCGTTGAAACGTTCCTGCGCGGCCAGAGCTTCTTCGGCGCGGGTGTCGCGCTGCGCGGACAGATCGTTCAAACGGGCCTGATAGGTGCGCTGGTCGCGCTTGGCCTGTTCGCGGAAGTTGCCGGACCCGATGCTGTCCATCAGGATGATCGCGGTGGCCACGATGGCCCAGGCGACCAGCAGGGCGGATCCTGCAAAGGCCACCAGCTGTGTGCCGGGGCGCAAGCGGATAAACCGTGTGTCATTGTCAGATTTGAGGAACACCCGCCGTTCGGGGAAGAAGTGCTCCATAATGCCGTGTACTTTGATCGCTAGCCTTGAGCGCAATTGCCTGTCCTCACCGATTTTCTGTCCCAATGCGACGCTCCCATCCCCACGGCATGCGGCGCACCTGACGTGCTTAGCCAGTGGCGGGGCTGCGGGCAAGCTTTATGACAATTTGTAAGGACGAATTCGGCAGCATTGGTGCAATTTGGCAGAAATCCGCCGATACCAAGGGCTTGGGCGTCACCGTTGATGTGTCAGTCCTGCGCGGTCAGTGGCCAGTAGAAGTCGGGCGGGATGCCTGCCTCGGCCCGTTTCTCTTCGTTGAAAGGCGGCTTGAGATCGCCATGAAAATAACGGCGCACAAGGGTGTGGAACTGCTCTTTGGGGTCAGCGTCATGGCGGCCACACAGAAAATGGAACCATTTGGAGCCATAGGCGACGTGGGCCACTTCCTCGCCATAGATTGTTTCCAAAGCGGAAACAGCCTGTGTGTCTTTGGCTTGCTGGAAAATCTTGATCATGCCGGGGGTCACATCAAGGCCGCGCGCTTCCAGCACCATGGGGACGACGGCAAGACGGCCCATCAGGTCGTCCACTGTATCTTCGGCCGCGCGCCACATGCCTGCATGGGCGGGCAGTGCACCATAGTGGCTGCCAAGTGCTTCAAGACAGTCACACATCAGATTGAAATGCTTGGATTCTTCGTCTGCTGCTTTGACCCAGTCGTCATAGAACCCCATTGGGAACTTGGTCTCGGTGAAGCGCGCGATGATGTCCCAGTGCAGGTCCACCGCGTTCAATTCGATATGCGCGACCGCGTGCAGCAAGGCGATACGGCCCTCAGGCGTGCCGGGACGCCGCCGTGGTACCTCGCGGGGGCTGAGCAATTCGGGCTTGGGTGGCCGTGCGGGGTGCAATGGCGGATTGGCGGATCCGATCTGCGGCGTCTCCCCCTTGGCGCGGGCAGCCTGCCATTCGGCAGCAAAGCCCCGCGATAGCGCCGCCTTGGCGCGGCCTTCGCCACACCGCAGGACGGCTTCGGCCATTTCTGCCAGTGGCGTCACAGGGCCTGCACCGCGTCCAGCACTTCCTCTACATGGCCGGGCACTTTGACCTTGCGCCAGATTTGCGCGATATTGCCATCCTTATCAATAAGATAGGTGGCGCGCTCTATCCCCATGCTTTTCTTGCCGTACATGTTTTTCTCGACCCAGACGCCGTAGGCTTCGCACATCGCGCCATCTTCGTCTGTCAGCAACGGCACGTTAAGATCGTATTTGGCGGTGAACTTGTCGTGCTTGGCCATGGTGTCACGGCTGATGCCAAAGACGCGGGCCCCTGCGGCGTCAAAGCGCGCCAGATGCTCGGAAAAGCCGATGGCCTCCTTGGTGCAGCCGGGCGTGTCGTCGCGCGGATAGAAGTAGAGCACAACCGCCTGACCGCGCAGATCGCTTAGGCTGACGTCGCCCCCACCTGTGACGGGCAGGGTAAAGTTCGGGGCAGGCTGGGAGATTTCAAGCATCGGTCACTTTCTATTCACTTGGAAGGCATCTACTGCGCTGTCATACTAGCGCTGGTTTGGCAAAGTCAAAAACGCCAAGCCCTTTTCGGAGAGCCATGAGCCAAGACGCACCAGAATTGCCGAAACGTCCAAGCATCCTGCTGGGAATGATGCGGCGTCTGGTCACCTTTTTGGGCGTGCTGGTTGTTGTGCTGGTCTTTGTTGCGGTCTTTGGCACGCTCTATATGCGCGGCAAACCCGTGACCGCGCCCGATTGGCTGCGCGACCGGATCGAGGCGCGCATCGCACTGGAGCTGCCGCAAGCCAAGGTCCGCTTTGGCGAGATGGTCTTTGTCGTCGACGAAGGCTGGACGCCGCGTGTCAGGCTGCGCGATGTGACCGTGGACACTGCCGCAGGCGCCGAGGTTGTGCATTTCAACGAATTCAAAGCCGCTTTTGCCCTGCGGCCTTTGCTGGAAGGGGTTGTTCAGCCCAGCGACGTTGCCTTGTCCGGTATCTTTGCCACGTTGCGGCGTGACGGGGCGGGCGGTTTTGCGCTCAGTGCGGGCACTACGGCCTCTGCGCCTGCGCGGCGGGCGGCAAACCTGCCGGGTCTTATCGGGCAAATGGACGACATCTTGCAAACGCCCAGCCTCAGCGCGCTGCGCAGCATCGACGTGCGGGCCATTACGTTGCGCTATGTGGACGCGCGGGTGAACCGCGCATGGACCGTGGATGGTGGGCGCATGCGGCTGCTGCGCGACGGGGATGATCTGACGATCGCCGCCGATCTTGCTGTCCTCAGCGGGGGCACCGACGTGGCGACTTTGGCGGCCAATTACGCCAGCCGGATCGGAGAGACTGCCGCAGACTTTGGCGTGCAGATCGATGGTGTGGACGCGCAGGATGTGGCCGCGCAAAGCCCCGCTTTTGCATGGCTTGGTGTGCTGCGCGCCCCCATCTCGGGCGCTGTGCGCAGTGGATTGAATGCAAGCGGCGGGTTTGAGCCGATCAACGCGACCCTGCAGATTGGTGCGGGCGTGGTGCAGCCCAATGCTGCCACCCAAGCCATCCCGTTCGAGGGTGCGCGCAGTTACTTCAGCTATGATCCCGCGCAGCAATTGATCCGCTTTGACGAACTCTCGGTGCAAAGCCAATGGGTGAGCGGTCTGGCCAGCGGCACCGCCAGCCTGCAAGGCGTGGGCGAGGGCGGCGCGTTTTCCAATCTGGTGGGGCAATTTGCCCTGCGCGATCTGCGGGCCAATCCTCAGGACCTTTACCCGCAGGCCGTTGCTCTGGACGAGGCGGATGTTGATTTCCAGCTCAGCCTCAATCCGTTTCGAGTCAAAGTGGGACGGCTGCAGATTTCCGACCAGGGGGGCACTTTGCTGGTCAACGGCGACTTGCAGGCAGATGCGGGCGGCTGGCGCGTGGCCCTTGATGGCCGCATGGACAGGATCGCACCGGAACGCCTGCTTGAACTCTGGCCTGAAGGGATCAAGCTGCGCACGCGAAAATGGCTCAAGGCCAACCTTCTGCAAGCGCAGATGCACAACATCGACGTGGTTCTGCGTCGTGCGCCGGATAGCGCCCCGCGCACCTATGTGGCGTTCGACTATGCCGATGCAACCGTCCGTTTCCTGCGCTCCATGCCGCCGGTGTCAGACGGGCGTGGGCATTTCAGCCTGACCGACGACCGCCTAGTGATTGCGCTGGACGATGGCGTTGTCAAAGCGGCGCAGGGGGGACCGGTGGCTGTGGGCGGCTCTTCCTTCATCATCCCTGACGTGCGGGTCAAAGGCGGAACCCCTTCGATTGTGCGCCTCAAGACGCGGTCTTCGGTGACGGCGGCGTTGTCCTTGATCAATCAACAGCCCTTGCGGGTGATGGACCGCGTGGGCCTGCCGATCACGCTGGCGGACGGGCAGGCGGTTCTGAACGGTACCCTTGCGGTGCCCCTCAAGCGCGGCGGCAGCACGGCGGATGTGGACTATCACTTTGCCGGCACGCTGCTGGACCTGCGCAGTGACACGCTGGTCAAGGGACGCAGCCTGCGCGCCGAACGGCTGGCACTGACGGTGGACAACAAAGGTGTCAGCATCAAGGGGCCGGGGCGTGTGGACGGGGTTGCGGTGCAGGCGCTTTGGCGACAACCTATCGGGCGTGGATCAGACAAAAGCACCTTGCGCGGCACGGTGGCGCTTGACCAAAAGGCATTGGATACCTTCGGCATTGCGCTGCCCAAAGGCATGGTGCGCGGGGCAGGCACGGCAGAACTGGCACTGGATTTTGCCCGTGGGGCGGCGCCTGCATTTGCGCTCAGCTCTGACTTGCGCGGATTGCGGCTGTCGGTGCCGCAGGTGGGCTGGTCAAAACCTGCGGGCGCTTCTGGCAGTCTGGAAATTGCGGGCCAGTTGGGCGGCGTGCCCAAAGTGGACAAACTTGCCGTCTCGGGTCCGGGGCTGTCTGCCGAGGGCGGTGTGACCCTGACCGACAAAGGCGCGTTGCAGCGCTTGCGCTTTGACCGTTTGCGGGTTGGCAACTGGCTGGACATCCCTGTGGACCTGATTGGCCAGGGCACGGGCCGTGCGCTCAAAGTGGTGCTGCGCGGAGGCTCGCTTGATCTGCGCCGTGCGGAGTTCGGATCAGGCGGTGGCGGTGGCAGCGAAGGGGCCGCATCAGGCCCGCCCGGCCCGCCGATGGAGGTCAATCTGGACCGCCTGCAAATCACCGATACGATCTCGCTTGTGGGGCTGTCGGGGCGTTTTGGCACGGCAAAGGGGCTGGATGGCAGCTTTGTCGCGGCACTAAACGGGGGCGCGCGCGTCGAGGGGCGCGTGGTGCCGCAGAACGGGCGCAGTGCGGTGCGGCTGACATCCCAAGACGCGGGCGGTGTGCTGCGCTCTGCAGGGCTGCTCAAGCAGATCGTGGGCGGTAATCTGTCGCTGACGCTGCTGCCTGTGGGCTCTGGTGGCGCTTTTGACGGGCGGCTCAAGGCAACGGGCGTGCGGGTCAAGGATGCACCGGGCATTGCGGCCTTGCTGAACGCGGTCTCTGTGGTGGGCTTGGTCAATGAACTGAACGGCGACGGCATCTATTTCGAAGAGGTGGAGGGCGATTTCCGCATGACACCCAACTGCGTGACCTTGACCAAAGGCAGCGCTGTGGGGGCCTCTATGGGCATCTCGATGGACGGGATTTATGCGCTTGCTGACGGTAATATCGACATGCAGGGCGTGATCACGCCTGTCTATCTTCTGAATGGCATCGGGTCGGTGCTGACCCGCAAAGGCGAAGGCCTGATCGGGTTCAACTACACCCTGAACGGGCCTGCGGCCAAACCAAAGGTCTCGGTCAACCCACTGTCTGCGCTGGCACCGGGCATGTTCCGCGAGATTTTCCGCAAACCCGCGCCGGAAGTCCCTGTGGTGGACGGCGTGGCAAGCAGCACTTTGCCGGACGCGGCCCCCACACCCGCAAAAGAGGTTGAAGAGCAATACGAGGGGCGATAGGCGGCGGCGCATGAAGCTATCTGATTTTGATTTTGATCTGCCCGAACACCTGATCGCCACACGGCCTGCGGTGCCGCGCACGGCTGCGCGTTTGCTGGTGGCCGACGGCTGCGCGCTGCACGACGCCCATGTGCATGATCTGGTGGACTGGCTGCGCCCCGGCGACCGTCTGGTATTGAATAATACCCGCGTGATCCCTGCGCGCCTGACGGGCCAGCGCTTTCGCGACAGCGCGCAAGGCCGCGTGGTGGCAAAGATCGAAGCGACCCTTCTGACCCCGCTGGACGATGGCGCGTGGCGGGCCCTGATCAAACCCTTGCGCAAGCTGAAGGTTGGCGAAGAAGTCCTCTTTTCCAGTGATTTACGTGCCACACTTGAAGCGGTTGAAGACGGGCAGGGCGTGCTGGCCTTTAACTGCACGGGCGACGATTTTGATGCGGCGTTAAACGCGGCCGGTGCGATGCCCTTGCCGCCCTATATTGCGGCCAAACGTGCGGCGGATGCGCAGGACATGGACGACTACCAAACCGTCTTTGCCCGCCACAGTGGCGCAGTTGCAGCGCCTACGGCCTCCTTGCACTTTGACGATGCCCTACTTGCCGCTTTGGCCGCCAAAGGGGTGCGCTTCACTTATGTAACGCTGCATGTGGGCGCGGGCACGTTCCTGCCCGTCAAGGTGGACGACATTTCCGATCACAAGATGCACGCCGAATGGGGGCAGGTCAGCCCGCAGGCCGCGACCGAGATCGCGGCCACCAAGGCGGCGGGCCACCGCGTGATCCCCGTAGGCACCACTGCCCTGCGTCTGATCGAGACGGCAGCCCGCAGCGGCCAGATCACCGCTTGGGAAGGGGATACGGACATCTTCATCACACCGGGATTCGCGTTTCAGGTGACCGACGCCCTGATGACCAACTTCCACCTGCCAAAATCGACGCTGATGATGCTGGTCTCGGCCTTAATGGGTCAAAAGGGAATTGAGCGTATCTATTCCCATGCCGTCGCAGAGGAATATCGGTTCTTCTCTTACGGAGATGCGTCGCTTTTGCTGCCGCCGCGCTAAAAGCGGCATTCTTTGTCGCGCGTGGCCCTGACGCTGCGGGATGGCAGATGCATAGGCTGGGTAAAATCGGATACGGGAACGGCAAAATGGTACAAGTCTTCTCAAGCGCCTGGGCATTGCTGCTGGGTATGGGCCTGCTGATGGTGGGCAACGGCATGCAGTCGACGTTGTTGGGTATCCGCGGCGCGATCGAGAATTTCTCGACCTTCGAGATGTCGATTGTGATGTCGTGCTATTTCGTGGGCTTTCTGGGCGGCTCGCGCATGGCACCGGGGATGATTCGGCGGGTGGGCCACGTGCGGGTGTTCGCGGCATTGGCCTCGATGATCTCGGCGGTGATGATCCTCTATCCGACGTTTCCCAACGTGCTGGTCTGGTCGCTGGGGCGCGTGCTGATCGGCTTTTGTTTCTCGGCCGTTTACGTGACAGCGGAAAGCTGGCTGAACAACGCGGCCGACAACTCCAACCGTGGTCAGGCGCTGTCGCTTTACATGATCGTGCAGACGCTGGGCATCGTGCTGGCGCAGGTCTTGATGTTGGCTGCGGACCCGTCGGGCTTTGTATTGTTCGTGATCCCGAGCGTTCTGGTCAGCATCGCCATCACGCCCATTTTGCTGTCGATCAGCCCGACGCCCGCCTTTGACACGACCAAACCGATGTCCCTGCGCGAGCTGGTGAACTTCTCGCCCCTCGGCGCGGTGGGCATGTTCCTGCTGGGTGGCATCTTTGCGGCGCAGTTCGGCATGTCGTCGGTCTACGGCGCCGAGGCAGGGCTGAGCGTCGCGCAAATCTCACTTTATGTGGCGACATTCTTTGTGGGCGCGGTGGTGCTGCAATACCCGATTGGCTGGATTTCGGACCGGATGGACCGACGTACATTGATCGTGATCGTCTCGCTCATTGGATTGGGCGGCTCTTTGTTGGCGATGTTCCTGGGGCAAAGCTATTCGGTTTTGCTGGTCTCTGCCTTTGTGATGGGCGGCATGTCGAACCCGCTTTATTCCCTGCTGATCGCGCACACGAACGACTATCTGGAGCATGAGGACATGGCCGCGGCCTCTGGCGGTATGGTCTTCATCAACGGGCTGGGCGCGATTGCGGGGCCGGTGATCACGGGTTGGCTGATGGGCACAACGCTGGGCCCTCCGGGCTTTTACCTGTTCACTTCGATCCTTTTTGCGATGCTGGCGCTTTATGCGGGCTACCGTGCGACCCAGCGTGCAGCCGTTCCTGTGGATGAGACGGGCGAGTACATCGCCATCTCGCCATCCGCCACGTCGATGGCCGTTGAATATGCGCAGGAATACGCCATCGAGACTGATCTGGAAGGCGAAACAGAAGAATGAGAGCGCTAACGTCCTGAAATCGCCGTAGTTATGTCGGTTTTGATACAAATAGTGAGTTTTGGTAACTGTTAATATCGTCTTAACATGTGATCTGAGCATGAAGACGTAAGGTACGGAGAGCACCATGGTAGGCCCCGATGAGATCCTGAAGTTCTGGCTGGACGATGTTGGCCCCAAAGGCTGGTACGCTGTGGAGGACGCATTGGATGCGGACATCCGCGAAAAGTTCCTGACCGCGTGGCAGGCCGCCTGTGATGGCCAGTTCTCCCTCTGGATGACATACCCTTCGGGCGCGCTGGCCTATCTGATCCTGACGGACCAGTTCCCGCGTAACATGTTCCGCGGCACGGGGCAGGCCTTTGCCAGTGACCGCGCCGCCCTTGCCGTGGCCAAATCCGCCATTGAAAAAGGCTGGGACATGGCCATCGACGAACCTGCGCGTCAGTTCTTTTACCTGCCTTTGATGCATTCGGAAAACCTGTGCGATCAGGACCGCTGTGTGCGGCTGATCTGCGAGCGGATGCCAGAAGGGCGCGAAAGCAGCCTGCTACACGCCCGCGCGCACCGCGATGTGATCCGCCAGTTTGGCCGTTTTCCCTACCGCAATGATGTGCTGGCGCGCGAAAGCACAGCGGTGGAAACCGCCTACGTCGCGGCAGGCGGCTATGGCAGTACGGTCCGTGCCCTGCAAGAGGGCGCGCAGGCCGCATAACAGCCATGCGAAAAAACTGCTCGTAAGTCTGGTGGGCTGCTCTATAGTTTTGGGCTAAACCATTTTTCCAAAACAGACGGGAGCATCACCATGGCTGCACAAACCTTTGATCTAATTGTCATCGGCGCGGGGCCGGGGGGCTATGTGGCCGCCATTCGGGGCGCACAGTTGGGTATGAAAGTCGCCATCGTCGAGCGCGAGCATCTGGGCGGCATCTGCCTGAACTGGGGCTGTATCCCGACCAAAGCAATGCTGCGATCCTCCGAAGTGTTCCATCTGATGCACCGCGCCAAGGAATTCGGCCTCAAGGCGGAGGGCATCAGCTATGATCTGGATGCTGTCGTCAAACGCTCTCGCAAAGTGGCGGGGCAACTGTCAGGTGGCATCGGTCACTTGATGAAAAAGAACAAGATCACCGTGTTCATGGGGGCCGCGACACTGCCTGCCAAAGGCAAGGTCAGCGTCAAGACCGACAAAACGACCGAAGAGCTGACCGCCAAGAACATCGTACTGGCCACGGGCGCGCGCGCCCGTGAATTGCCAGGGCTGGAGGCGGACGGCGATTGCGTCTGGACCTACAAACACGCGTTGCAGCCGCCCCATATGCCAAAAAAACTGCTGGTCATCGGCTCTGGCGCGATCGGGATCGAATTTGCCAGTTTCTACAACACGCTGGGGGCCGATACCACGGTGGTCGAGGTGATGGACCGCGTGCTGCCTGTCGAGGACGCGGAGATTTCCGCCTTTGCCAAGAAGGCGTTCGAGAAGCAGGGCATGAAGATCATGCAAAAGGCCATGGTCAAGAAACTGGACCGTGCCAAGGGTAAAGTCACCGCTCACATCGAGGTCGGCGGCGCTGTGGAAAAACACGATTTTGATACGGTTATCAGCGCGGTAGGGATCGTTGGTAATGTGGAAAACCTCGGGCTTGAGGATTTGGGCGTCAAGATCGACCGCACCCACGTGGTCACGGATGAATACTGCCGCACGGGCATCGACGGGCTTTATGCCATCGGTGATATTGCAGGTGCGCCTTGGCTGGCGCACAAGGCCAGCCACGAAGGCGTCATGGTCGCCGATCTGATTGCAGGCAAACACGCCCATCCCGTGAAACCCGAAAGCATCGCGGGCTGCACCTATTGCCATCCGCAGGTCGCATCCGTCGGCTACACGGAGGCGAAGGCCAAGGAGCTGGGCTTTGACATCAAGGTCGGGCGCTTCCCGTTTATTGGCAACGGCAAGGCCATCGCGCTGGGTGAAGAGAACGGCATGATCAAGACCATCTTTGACGCCAAGACAGGGGAGCTGTTGGGCGCCCATATGATCGG
>CALAIJ010000086.1 GCA_937923365.1 uncultured Sulfitobacter sp. | reverse complement strand
TTCTTGATCCGGTCGGGGATTTTCCAATGGCAGTGCGTGCCTTTGGGGATGAAAAAACAGTCGCCCGCTTTGACGTGATGGTCTGTCCCGTCAGGCTCTGTGATGATTGCGTCGCCTTCCAACACGACCACAAATTCGTGGATGGTGAAGGGGGACATCCCGAAATCGGCCTCTGCGCATTCCCATAGTCCTACAGACATGGTGCCGGCATCATTGGTGAACAGGATCGCCTCGCGTTCCAGTGCGGCTGTCGTCGCGGCGACGTCCTGCATCGGTGCGTCCGGGTTCGCGACGATGACAGCACCCTCTGCGCTATCGATTTGCGGCACGGGCGCGTCAGGATCAAGCAAGGTGATGAAAAACTTCTTGAGGTATCCCTCCTGCTTCCAGCTCATCGGCGCGCCGTTGCGGAACGCCACGCAATCGCCCGCACCTGCTGGCATAGCACCACCTTGCGCGTCGATCATCGCGAACTGGCCCTCCAGCACCCAGACGAATTCATCGCCGGGATAAGGGCCAAAGGCTTCCTGCATGGTTGTGGTGTCCCAGACGCCGACATTCAATCCGATCCTGGGGTCTTCAAAGGCCAGATGCAGATGCTGCGTTGGCAGGGGCGACTGAAAGTCAGCGGGATCCAGATCAAGCGGCGCAAGCCCCGCCCCGTCAGGACCGTTCGGCGAAAGATGGATAAGACGCGGTTGGGTGGACATGGGCAATCCTTATGGTTGGTCGGGGCGGGAAATAGCCGTTCAAGTATGGACTTGACTCATATGTGAAAGCAACAAATGATTGAATGGCCATTCAGATAGTCTTGGGCGCTCAATAGGTTGAAACCAATAGAAATTATGCAAACACTAATTTGCTGTAATGGATTGATTGGCCGCACCTGACTACGCCAACCTGCCCGCCCCCTCAAGGAGCACCCGTATGACCCGCGACCCTCGCTTTGATGTTCTCTTTGAGCCGATCAGGATCGGGCCCGTGACCGCGCCCAACAGGTTCTATCAGGTGCCCCATTGCAACGGCATGGGGCATCTATACCCCTCTTCCATGGCGGAAATGCGCGGCGTCAAAGCCGAAGGCGGCTGGGGCGTGATCAACACCGAAGAATGCGAGATTTCCCATACTTCCGAGCTGACCCCCGCCATCGAAAGCCGCCTTTGGGACGACAGTGATATCCCTGTGCTGGCCAAGATGGTGGACCGCATCCATGCCCATGGTGGACTTGCCGGAATAGAGCCCGCGCATCTAGGCGCAGGCGTTGCAAACAACTACAGCCGTGAAATTCCGATGGGGCCATCCGCACGCCCGATTGATCTGCCCGAACCCGTTCAGGCCCGCCGCATGGACAAGGCCGACATCAAGGCGTTTCGCAAAATGCACGTCGATGCAGCCCTGCGCGCCAAGACGGCAGGTTTCGACATCGTCTATGTTTACGCAGGTCACGACATGACCACGCTCATGCACTTTTTGATGGCCGACCGGAACGACCGGATGGACGAATACGGCGGCAGTCTGGAAAACCGTGTGCGTCTGATGCGCGAAGTGATCGAAGACACCAAGGAAGCCATTGGCGACACCTGTGCTGTTGCTGTGCGCCTTGCTGTGGACGAGATGCGCGGACCCAGCGGCATCTCCAGCGATGGAGAGGGCCGCGAGATTGTCGAGATGCTTGCCGAACTGCCCGATCTTTGGGACGTGAACGTCTCAGGCTGGGAGAACGACAGCGCCACTTCGCGGTTCTCGGATGAAGGCTACCAGACCGATTACATCCGTTTCGTCAAAGGGGTGACCAGCAAACCTGTGGTCGGCGTAGGGCGCTTCACCTCGCCCGACACAATGGTGTCTTTGATCAACAAAGGTGTGCTGGACCTCATCGGCGCGGCGCGGCCCTCCATTGCTGATCCGTTCCTGCCCAAGAAGGTCGAGGAAGGCCGGATCGAAGACATCCGCGAATGTATCGGCTGCAACATCTGCGTCACGGGTGACTTCCTGATGAACCCCATGCGCTGCACCCAGAACCCCACCATGGGCGAGGAATGGCGCAAAGGCTGGCACCCCGAACGCATTGCACCGAAAACGTCCAACGACAGCGTGTTGATCGTCGGCGGTGGCCCCGCAGGTCTTGAGGCTGCGCGCGCATTGGGCCAGCGCGGCTATGACGTCACATTGGCCGAGGGCCGCGATACGCTGGGGGGCCGCGTGCATATCGAAAGCCAACTGCCCGGCCTGACCCAATGGCGCCGTGTCGCCGACTACCGCGAGTACCAGATCAGCCAGATGCCCAATGTTGCCGTCTACCGCAACAGCCCGCTGACCGCTGATCAGGTGATGGAGTTCGAGGCCGATCATGTGGTCCTTGCCACCGGAGCCGATTGGGACATCACAGGCATTGGCCGCAGCAACCGCAGACCTGTGCCGGGGCACGACAAAGGCACCGTCATGGGCGCCGACGCCATCTGTGCGGGTGACGCGCCTACCGGCCCCGTCGTGATCTGGGACGATGACTACTATTACATGGCGGGGCTCTTGGCAGAAAAGCTGCGCAGCGACGGGCATGATGTGACCTATGTGACGCCGATGGCGGACGTCTCCACCTGGACCCATAACACGATGGAGCAAGACCGCATCCAGACCCGCCTGATGACCATGGGCGTCAAGATCATCCCCCTGCATACGCTGAGTGCCATCCACGAAAGCCACGTTGAACTGACCTGTATCTACACCGATGCGGTGAAAGGGGTGCCTTGCGGAACGCTGATCCCCGTCGCCATGCGCAACGCGCGGCACGACTTGTACGACAAGCTGAAAGACCGCGCGCCCTCGTTAACCCTCATTGGGGATTGCCACGCACCCGGCACCATTGCCGCCGCCGTTTACGCAGGCCACCGCTATGCCCGCGAGCTGGGCGAGGCTGCAGTCGAAGGTGTGCCATTCAAGCGCGAGCTTCCCCAGTTGGCTGTCGACTGATCCATGGCCCGCGACCCGCGATATGATGTGTTGTTCGAACCGGTCAAGATCGGGCCGGTCACGGCGCGCAATCGCTTCTACCAAGTGCCCCATTGCAATGGGATGGGCCGCAGCTATCCGTCCTCAATGGCAGAGATGCGGCGGATCAAAGCCGAAGGCGGCTGGGCCGTTGTCACTACGGAAGAGGTCGAAATTCACCCCTCCGCCGACCACTCCCCCTGGATGGGCGGGCGGCTGTGGGAAGACGCAGATATTCCCGTCATGGCCCGCATGTGCGATGCGGTGCACGGGGCGGGTGCGCTGGCAGGTTGCGAGCTGAACCACGCGGGCGTCATGGCCGCCAACCGCTACAGCCGTGACGTGCCCATGGCGCCCAGTCACGTGCCCGTGGCCCTGCCCGACCCCGTACAGGCCCGCGCCATGGACCTAAGTGATATCCGCGATCTGCGCCGCTGGCACCGCGAGGCCGCACTGCGTGCACGCGATGCGGGCTTTGACATCATCTATGTCTACGCAGGCCACCAACTCTCGACGATCTCGCACTTTTTGTCGCCCTACCGCAACCGCCGCTCTGACGCCTACGGCGGCAGTCTGGAAAACCGCGCCCGCCTGCTGCGCGAAGTGCTGCAGGATACCCGCGACGCCGTCGGCGACACCTGCGCCATCGCCTTGCGCCTGTCGGTGGATGAATTGATGGGACCGGACGGCATCACCAGTGACGGCGAAGGGCGCGATCTGGTGGAAATGCTCGCCGAAGTGCCCGACCTGTGGGACGTGAACATCAGCGGATGGGAAAACGACAGCGCCACGTCCCGGTTCAAGGCCTCAGGCTATCAGGAGGACTACATCCGCTGGGTCAAAAGCGTCACGACCAAGCCCGTCGTCGGTGTGGGGCGCTATACCTCGCCCGATGCGATGGTCTCGCTTGTCAAAAACGGCGTGCTGGATTTCATTGGCGCGGCGCGGCCCTCCATCGCTGATCCGTTCCTGCCCAAGAAGGTCGAGGAAGGCCGCGTCGAAGACATCCGCGAATGTATCGGCTGCAATGTCTGCGTGTCGGGAGACAACATGTTCGTGCCCATCCGCTGCACCCAGAACCCCACCATGGG
>CALAIJ010000085.1 GCA_937923365.1 uncultured Sulfitobacter sp. | reverse complement strand
GCGCGGATGTCATCGCCCAGCGCTTCGCCCGCCAGCAAGGTGACGTGCCCCAGCTTTTCATCCGTGACCTTGTCCTTGATGACCAGCGTTTGCACGCCATCGGCAATCGCATCTGTCGGGATAGGGATCATGATCTGCCAGTGGTCGGCATCGGCGTTATGGGCCAGCGTGACGCCCTCGACGGGGGTTTGCTGATGGGTGATGTCCAGCGTCGGACGGATGTCGCCCGCACCTGTGATCAGCCCTTGCCAGACACCCTGCATCATCTTGGTCTTTGTCAGCACCAATGTGGTCATGTTCCGCCTCCGTTCAAAGCGACGCGCGCGGGCGGCGCGAGAAGGTAAGATCGCGCAAGGTGACCTGATTCATTTCCGGCCCCTCGAAGATAATGTCGATCCACGCCTTCTCTGCCCGCTTTTCGTTGAGGTTGGAGTAGGCCAGATCAAATTCGACACTCACGTCTTCATCGCTCAGCGGCAGTTCGCGGACCAGCTGTTCGGTGTTAGGACCCGCCTGAATGTTGAGGCGGGCAAAAATCTCCAGCGGCTCTTCCCGCTCGACAATGATGTTCATCTTCAGCAGGTGGTTCTTTTTGAGGCCCTCGACAGCCCCGTTCGGCAGATCAATCACCAGCGACAGGAACGACCCGTCAAAGCGGAAAACGTCCATGCGCAATCCGTAGGGGGCCAGATCCTCTTCGCGCAGGTTGCGCAACTGGCGCAAGGTCAGTTCCGATCGCGCACAATCATGAAACAGGGTCACTTCGTCGCCCAGCATGCTTTTGGTCTGAACAGAGCTGTGACCCGGCGTCGGCAAGGGCCCGCGCCAAAGCTCCGGCCGCCATGCCCAATCCGCGTTATGCGGCTTGGAAAAGTTGTTGGAGCCGATCATGGGCAAGGCCAGCCGTTCGTCCGCCTTGTGGATCAACCGGTCCAGATGCGATTTCAGCAGCCGGGCCTGCGCCCGTTGCCGCCGCAGGATCGGCAGTTCCGTCCGCGCCGCTTCACGCGCCGCACGCGCCCACCGCATCATGCCGCGCGCATGGAGCTTGTTGCCCAGAAAACTGAAGCCTTGTTTCGACATCAAACGCCGCGCCTTTGTACTGTTGGACAGAGTTTATCCACAGCAAAGGTTGCGTTCAAATGAATTGGCAACAATTCCTGTTGGAATTCGTAATGTGTTGCCAAATCGGAAACAATCCTAGCTGGATGTGGCAGAGGCCTTGCGGCTTCGGCGGATCAGCTCGTTCAGCATCTCGCGCCCTTCGGAGGTTTCTGCCCGCCCGCCCTTGGGGCCGTAGAGCGCCAGACCCACGATCTGCCCGCCGATGCGCAAGGTGCCGCGCCAGTGTTTTACATCCAGCCCCGCAGCAGGAGGTGTGCCTTCGGCGCGAAACGTGATGGAATCGTTCTCCGATTTCACCGCATCAACACGTGCCAGTTTCGCCGCATCAGCCGTCTCTTGCGCAGTGGGCAAGATTTCGACGCGTCCCGCGTTGGTGACGCTGACCGTGATGATCCCCACAGGGGCGCCCGCCGATTTAGACGGCGCGCCCAAGGCATCACAGCGGGCCATCAGCGCGAACCGCTGGGACAAGGCACCTTTGTCGATGCAAAAGCCCTGCGGCGGCACAAGGGTGAAAGCCCCCGACGCCATCTGCGTTTGTGCCAGCGCCACGGGGGCCGCAGCGGCGGCATCACTTGGTGCCTGCAAATTCGCCAGCAGACCCGCAGCCCCCTGACCGTCTTCGCAGGCCCCAAGCGCGATCAACGCGGCAAGGGCCAGCGGCGCCTTAGAGGTCCATGTAGTCATGGGTCTCTGCCTTTGCGCCAGGGTGGGTTACGGCGCCCAGATAGGTCGGGCCCACAAGCTGCGCGTATTTCCAAAGTGCGCCAGACTGGTAGTTGGTTTTTTGCGGGCCGGGCCATGCGGCTTTGCGTTTGGCCAGCTCTTCGTCGGTCAGGTCCACAGAGATGGTCCCGTTGATCGCATCCAGTGTAATCATGTCGCCGTTGTTAATCAGCGCAATCGGCCCGCCGTGTGCGGCCTCGGGGCCCACATGCCCCACGCAGAAGCCGCGCGTCGCACCAGAGAAACGGCCATCGGTGATCAGCGCCACCTTCTTGCCCATGCCCTGACCCGACAGAGCTGCCGTGGTCGCCAGCATTTCGCGCATGCCTGGGCCGCCTGCGGGGCCTTCGTTGCGGATCACGAACACGTCGCCTTCTTTGTAGGTGCGGTTCTGGACCGCCTCGAACGCGTCCTGTTCACATTCAAAGATTAGCGCGGGGCCGGTAAAGACGATGTCGTCCTCGCTCATGCCAGCGATTTTCACGATGGCGCCTTCGGGGGCAAGGTTGCCTTTCAGGCCCACCACGCCGCCGGTGGTCGAGATCGGATTGGCGACCGAGTGGATGACCTTGCCGTCCGCTTCGCGAATGACTTTGTCGAGGACTTCGCCCATGCTCTCCCCCGTCGCAGTTATGCAGTCGGTGTGAATGAGGCCTGCCTTGCGCAACTCGTTCATCACCACGGGC
>CALAIJ010000084.1 GCA_937923365.1 uncultured Sulfitobacter sp. | reverse complement strand
AAGCGGGACTGGACCAAGACGGATGTGAATTCCGGCAATCAATACGCCAACATTGATGCCTGATATTCTCGCCGAGGCCTTCGCCACTGAAGGCCTTATCTGGTTGGTTCTTGCGGTCAGTGTCGCCGGACTGGTGCGCGGGTTTTCGGGTTTCGGCTCTGCCATGATCATCATGCCTGCGGCGTCTTCTGTGCTGCCACCGCTCGAAGCTGTTATCTTTCTGATGTGCGCTGAACTGGTCGGGCCGTTGCCCAACCTGCGTGCCGCCTTGCGTGACGGGACGCCCAAGGATGTGGGCCTGCTGGGGCTGGGGGCGTTCGTTGGCCTGCCGCTGGGCCTGTGGGGCCTGACGACCATCAATCCGACCGCCTTTGGTTGGCTTGTCTCGGCGCTGGTGCTGAGCCTGTTGGTCTTGTTGATGTTTGGCTGGCGGTACCGCGGACATCTGAGCCGCAATTTGACGATGGCAACGGGTGGGCTTGGCGGTTTCATGACCGGCTTTGCGGGCATACCCGGACCCCCGGTGATCATGCTTTATATGGCCAGTACGCTGCCCATTTCCGTGATCCGTGCCAACTTTTTACTGTACCTGCTGTTGCTGGATTTGCTGTTGCTGCCCATCCTCTGGGTCTCGGGCCTGATGGTCTGGAAAATTGCCTTGCTGGGATTGCTGGTGGGCATTCCGAACCTCATTGCAAACGCCTTGGGCGCGCTGCTGTTTGATCCCGCAGCAGAGAAATTATTCCGCACCGTGGCCTATATCGTGATCGCCTGTTCGGCTATTCTGGGGCTACCGTTGTGGAAAGGATAAGTCATGCGCCTGAATGAAGTTGTCTTCACGGATGCCAAGCCCATCGACGGCTATGGCCCCGGGTTTTTCCGTGTAGGCGGCGATGTGATCCAGGGGCCAATGATCGCAGGGCCTACGGGGACGCTGACGTGGGGTGGGCTTGACGACTCAGAGGCGCTGCTGGCGCTGGCGGGCGAAATCGACGTTTTGTTTCTGGGCACGGGCGCTGAAGTGGCCCATTTGCCGGACGACTTTCTTGACCCTTTGGAGGCCGCAGGGCTGGCGGTGGAGGCGATGGGTTCTCCTGCCGCGTGCCGCACCTACAATGTGCTGCTGAGCGAAGGGCGGCGGATCGCACTGGCGGCGTTGCCCGTTTAAGGGAAAGAGGGTGGTCCAGAGGCCCCCCCTTACGCGTTTGTCCGGTAAGGTGGGCCTCTGGACCATCCCGCGCAAAGAGTTCTTTTGCGCCGCACCACAAAACGCTAAGCCTACGCCATGGATGTTCAGATCACAGATCTTAGCCTCGCGCGCGGAGGCGTGCCCGTGCTTGCAGGTGTGACGATGTCATTACCTGCGGGGCAGGCGGTGATCCTGCGCGGGCCGAACGGGGCAGGGAAGACGACGTTGTTGCGCGCGATTGCGGGTTTGCAGCCCGCCCTTTCGGGGCGGATTACGGGCGCAGAAGACCGGATCGCCTATGCCGCCCATGCGGACGGTGTGAAATCCATGCTGACCGTGCGCGAAAACCTGACCTTCTGGGCGGACGTTTTTGGCGCGGGCGGCATAGATGCTGCCATCGAGGCTTATGCCTTGGCACCGCTGGCGGATCGCCTGGCGGCGACGTTGTCGGCTGGACAAAAGCGCCGATTGGGCCTTGCGCGGCTTTTGGTCACGGGCCGCCCCGTCTGGGTGCTGGATGAGCCGACGGTATCGCTGGATACTGGCGCGGTTGCGATGTTTGCAGACGCGGTGCGCGCGCATCTGGCGCAAGGCGGATCGGCGCTGATCGCCACGCATATTGATCTTGGGCTGGAGGCGGAGGTCTTTGACCTGACACCATTCAAGGCAACGGCCACCACCCAAGCCGGTGCCACTGACGAGGCCTTCCTGTGAAGGCGCTGCTTCTGCGGGACTTGCGGCTTGCCTTGCGGGCGGGCGGGGGCTTTGGCCTCGCACTCGCGTTCTTTCTGATCGTGATCGTGCTGGTGCCTTTTGCCATTGGCCCAGACCCCGAATTGCTACGCGCTGTAGCGCCGGGCGTGCTGTGGCTGGGCGCTTTGCTGGCCTGCCTTTTGTCCCTTGATCGCCTGCTGGCGCTGGATTTTGAGGATGGCACGCTGGAACTGCTGGCCACAGCCCCTTTGCCGCTTGAGGGCGCGCTGACAATCAAAGCCTTGGCCCATTGGCTGACAACAGGCCTTCCTCTGGTCATTGTCTCGTCCGTGCTTGGGGTGATGCTGGGGCTGCCCTCGGCGGGGTATCTTTGGGTTGTCGTCTCCCTTGGGCTGGGCACGCCTGCCTTGTCGGTGATCGGCACTTTTGGCGCGGCCCTGACGGTAGGCGTGAAACGCGGCGGGTTGCTGATGTCGCTGCTGGTGCTGCCGCTCTACGTGCCCACGCTGATATTCGGAGCAGAGGCAGCACGGCGCGGCGCGCTGGGGCTGGATGCAACAACGCCGCTTTTGATGCTGGCAGGGATCACCTGCGGGGTCGTGGCCTGCATGCCTTTTGCCTCGGCTGCCGTGCTGCGGATGGGCCTGCGATGAACGCACAATTTCTTGCATTGAGACCATGCCCTCGGGGCGCTACATAGACCCCATGTCAATCTGGTCTTACGCAAACCCCGTCAAATTTCTGACCCTCAGTGCGCGGGTGCAACCTGTGCTTTGGGCTGCTGCCCTTTTGAGCATTGGCATCGGCCTTGCTTGGGGGTTTTTCGGCACGCCGGATGATGCGCGGCAAGGCTCCACGGTCAAGATCATCTACTTGCATGTGCCTGCCGCCCTTATGGCGATCAATGCATGGTTCATGATGCTGGTGGCCTCGTTGATCTGGTTGATCCGCCGCCATCATGTGAGCGCATTGGCTGCCAAGGCTGCAGCCCCCGTGGGCGTCGTCATGACGCTGATTGCGCTGGTGACGGGGGCCATCTGGGGCCAGCCGATGTGGGGCACATGGTGGGCGTGGGACCCGCGCCTGACGTCGTTCTTGATCCTGTTCTTGTTCTATCTGGGGTACATCGCCCTTTGGGAAGCGGTGGAAGACCCCGATACGGCGGCTGATCTTACGTCGGTGCTGTGCCTTGTGGGCTCGGTCTTTGCGGTGTTGTCGCGCTATGCGGTGCAGTTCTGGAACCAAGGGCTGCATCAGGGCACAAGCGTGCCTGTGGCGACCGGCGGGCGCACGGTCGCGGATGTGTTTTTCTACCCGCTGGTGCTTTGCATGGTGGGGTTCGCTTTGTTGTTTGTGGCGCTTGTGTTTACCCGCACCAGCACAGAAATTCGTCTGCGCCGCGCGGCTGCTTTGCGCGCCCGCGCCGTGAGAGAGGTCTGATATGCCCGAACTTGGCAAATATGCCTACGAAGTAATGTCGGCCTACGCGGCGTCCTTGGTGTTGCTGAGCGTGCTTGTGCTGTGGACGCTGGGATCCAGCAAGCGGGCCCGCGAAACACTTGCGCAGGCCGAGAAGGAGGCGGGGCGCGATGGCTAAGTTCCGCCCATTGATGTTGGCGCCGCCGTTGATCTTCGCAGGCTTTGTGGCGCTGGCTGCCGTTGGCATGTTCCGCGACAATCCTGACGATTTGCCCTCCACGCTGGTGGGGCAGATCGCGCCCGCGATCACGCCCGAGCCGCTGGCGGACTATCCGGCCGTCACCGCTGACCGTCTGACGAGCGGGCAGGTCACATTGGTGAACTTCTGGGCAAGCTGGTGTCCACCCTGCCGCGCAGAGCATCCCAAATTGCTGGAGCTTGAGGCCTCAGGCGTGCCGATTATCGGGGTGAACTTCAAGGATCAGGCTGGCAATGCCGCGTCTTATCTGGAAGAGGATGACAACCCGTTTGTCGCCGTGGCCTATGACCCGCAGGGGCGAACTGCCATTGACTGGGGGGTGACCGCACCGCCAGAGACGTTCATTCTGGACGGGCAAGGCAAAGTGTTATTCCGGTTCGCAGGGCCTTTGATCGGCAGTGATTTTCAACAACGTTTCTTGCCGGAATTGCAAAAAGCCCTGGCTGCGCAATAGCGGCAGACCGGGCGCCACAAGAGATTTCAGGCCTCCGGCGGGGAATATTCTGGCCAGAAAAAGGGGGGCTTGCGCCTTTTTTAAAGATCGCAGCTGACAGAGCCCGTGCAGGCCGTGTCAGAAGAGGCGTCGGCTGACGCACCGTGGATGGCCAGTGCCGCGATCAGAAGTGCTGGCAAGACTGTCAGGATTTTCATCACACACCCAAAGTAAAAAGGTTACTCGTTACAAGGCATGCGTAGCGCAAATCGTTGGCTGCCGTGCAGGGGAAAGAAAACCGGCCTGCGTCAGAAATGAAAACGGCCCCGCAGTTGTCGCCTGCGGGGCCGTTTTTTGGCTTCGAAGGGTGCTTATTCAGCAGCGATTGCCGTCAGCCCCGCAAGATCGCGCAGCACGTAGTGCAGCACGCCACCGTGTTCGATGTACTCGATCTCGATCGCGGTATCGATGCGGCACTTGAGGGTGATCTCTTTCACCGTGCCGTCCGCCATGGTGATGGTGCAGGGCACTTCCTGTAGCGGCTGGATCGTGTCTAGGCCGGAGATTGAAACGCTTTCCTCGCCTGTGAGGCCAAGCGTCTTGCGGCTGTCGCCACCCGTAAACTCGAACGGGATCACGCCCATGCCGACAAGGTTGGACCGGTGGATACGCTCGAAGCTTTCTGCGATGACGGCTTTGACGCCGAGAAGGGCCGTGCCTTTGGCCGCCCAGTCACGTGAAGAACCTGCGCCGTATTGCTCACCACCGAAGACCACCAAGGGTGTGCCTTCTGCCTGATGCGCCATCGCCGCGTCAAAGATCGAGGTCTGCGCCCCGTCGGGACCGCGTGTATAGCCGCCCTCGACGCCGTCCAGCATCTCGTTCTTGATGCGGATGTTGGCGAAGGTGCCGCGCATCATGATCTCGTGGTTGCCACGGCGCGATCCATAGGAGTTGAACTCGCGTGGTTGCACCTGACGCTCCATCAGATAGGCGCCCGCAGGTGAGCTTTGTGCAAAGGAACCCGCAGGAGAGATGTGGTCTGTGGTGATCATGTCGCCCAGCAGCGCCAGCACTTTGGCGCCGTCGATGTTGGTAATCACGCCGGGTTCTTTGGACATGCCCTGGAAGTAGGGCGGGTTCTGGATGTAGGTCGAGGTGGGCGGCCAGTCATAGGTCTGGCTGTCGGGTGTCTTGACCTCCTGCCACTTGTCGTCGCCTTTGAAGACGTCGGCATATTTGGTCTGGAACGCCTCGCGGGTGACGGTCTGTTCGACCAGTTCGGCAACTTCCTGAGTGGAAGGCCAGATGTCCTTGAGGTAGACATCGTTGCCATCGCGGTCCTGACCCAGTGGGTCAGATGCAAGGTTGATGTCCAGTGTGCCCGCAAGCGCATAGGCCACCACCAGAGGAGGCGAGGCCAGATAGTTGGCGCGCACATCGGGGGAGATACGCCCCTCAAAGTTACGGTTGCCCGACAGAACAGACGTGGCGACCAGATCGCCTTCATGGATTGCTTTGCTGATTTCGGGCTGCAACGGGCCGGAGTTGCCGATGCAGGTGGTGCAGCCGTAGCCGACAAGGTTAAAGCCAAGCGCATCAAGGTCGGTTTGCAGTTCTGCCGCCTCAAGATAGGCGCTGACAACCTGTGATCCGGGGGCCAGCGACGTCTTGACCCAAGGCTTGCTGTTCATGCCCAATGCAGCGGCTTTGCGCGCCACCAGCCCTGCACCGATCATGACATAGGGGTTGGACGTATTGGTGCAGGACGTGATGGAGGCGATGACAACCTTGCCCGATTCCATGGCGTAATCTTCGCCCTCGACGGCGACCTGCTTGCCCATGGGGCGCTTGAAGGTCTCTTCCATCTCTTTTCGAAAGGCGTTCTGGCCTTCGGTCAGCGCCACATAGTCTTGTGGGCGCTTGGGGCCGGAAATCGCAGGCACGATTGTGCCCATATCCAGATGCAGGGTGTCTGTGTAGACAGGCGCGTAGTCATCGCCGCGCCAGAAGCCGTTCTCTTTGGCGTAGGCTTCGACCAATGCGATGCGGTCCATGTCGCGGCCTGTGGTTTTCAGGTAGCGCAGGGTTTCGTTGTCCACAGGGAAGAAGCCACAGGTGGCACCGTATTCAGGCGCCATATTGGCGATGGTCGCGCGGTCCGCCAATGGCAGGCGGTTCAGGCCCTCACCGTAGAATTCGACGAACTTGCCGACCACACCCTTTTCGCGCAGCATTTCCACAACCTTGAGCACGAGGTCCGTGCCGGTGGTGCCTTCCATCATGGAGCCTGTCAGCTCAAAACCGACCACTTCGGGGATCAGCATGGAGATGGGCTGGCCCAGCATCGCGGCCTCGGCCTCAATGCCGCCAACGCCCCAGCCCAGAACGGCGGCGCCATTGACCATGGTGGTGTGGCTGTCGGTGCCGACGAGTGTGTCGGGATAGGCCACTTCGTTGCCGTGCTGATCTTGGTCGGTCCAGACGGTCTGGCTGAGATACTCAAGGTTCACCTGGTGGCAGATGCCGGTGCCGGGGGGCACAACGCGGAAGTTGTTGAAGGCGGACTGGCCCCACTTGAGGAAGGTGTACCGCTCGATGTTACGCTCGTACTCGCGATCCACGTTCATCTGGAAGGCACGGGGGTTGCCGAATTCGTCGATCATCACAGAGTGGTCGATGACCAGATCAACGGGATTGAGCGGGTTGATCTTTTCCGCGTCGCCCCCCAAGGCCACGATCCCGTCGCGCATGGCGGCAAGGTCGACGACCGCGGGCACACCGGTAAAGTCCTGCATCAGCACGCGGGCAGGGCGGTAGGCGATCTCGCGCGGGTTCTTGCCACCCTTGGCGCCCCACTCGGCGAAGGCTTTGATGTCGTCGACGGTGACGGTCTTGCCATCCTCGAAACGCAACATGTTCTCCAGCACCACTTTCAATGCGGCGGGCAGTTTGGAGAAGTCGCCCAAGCCTGCCTCAGTGGCGGCGGGGATCGAGTAAAAGGCGATGGATTTGCCGTTCACGTCGAGGGTCTTGCGGGTTTTGGCGGTGTCCTGACCTACGGTAATTGTCATGGTAGCTCCCTTGTTTCTATGGGTGGCGGTGGCTGGCTTTGCGCCCTGATGCCATGGCTGGGGCGGGTGTTCAACACGGATTAGGGGCGCTCTAACAGAGCGGTATACCATTGTATACCAAAATTTGCGCCGTATATGACGAAAGCTTCAAGAAACCTTGATTGGTTATTTCATGATCAAGCCGTTAGGTGTTTAACACTGAACACGTCTTTCGCTGGATACCGTAATGAAACACCTTCTTTCCGCTGCCTGTGTCGCTTTGATGAGCCTGTGCACGCCTGCCGTCGCACAAGACAATCCGGTGGTGGTTGAGCTTTACACCTCTCAGGGGTGCTCAAGCTGCCCGCCTGCGGACAAAATCCTGCATGATCTTGCGGGGCGCGATGACGTGATCGCATTGGCACTGCATGTGGATTACTGGGATTATATCGGCTGGAAGGATCCTTTTGGCAATAAAGCTCACGCAGTCCGTCAACGTGCCTATGCTGCTTCCGGCGGACGGCGCACGGTCTATACGCCCGAAATGATCGTGCAAGGGCAGACGGATATCGTCGGTGCCAAACCGATGAAACTGGCCGAAGCTATTGCCACCCACGCGCGCATGGCCCCCAAGGTCGAGGTGTCGCTGACCCGCGTAGGAGACGAAGTCGTCATCGACGCCAAAGCGCTTGCGCAGACGGGGCCCATGACGGTGCATTTGCTGCGCTACTCACCGCTTGAGACCACGATGATCAAACGCGGAGAGAACCGTGGCAAAACATTGAATTACGCCAATGTCGTCGAAGGCTGGCAGGTCTTGGGCGATTGGGACGGCACCTCACCGTTGCAGATGCGGGCAGAGATGTCGGGCGACAAACCTTGTGTCGTCATCATTCAGTCTGCGGGCGCGGGGCCCATTCTGGCGGCTGCACGGATCAAGTAACCTATGGTTCGTGACTGCGCCAGCGTCGATGGACCCAGAACCATTGTTCGGGGTGCGCCTTGACGCGGGCTGCAAGGCTGTCGTTCAGCGCTTGCGTCATCGTCTGGGCATCCGAATGCGGCACGGGCGCTTCCAACACGCTCTCAAAGCTCAGCCCGTCAGGCTGGCGGATGCTGTAGAACGGGATCAGCAGCGCATCATAACGCAGCGCCAGTTCCGCGGCGGAGACGGCGGTGCGCGCAGGCTCTCCCATGAAGTCAAGAACCGGTGCGCCCTGCACGTGCTGATCGAATAGCAAGACCAGTTGCCCGCCATCTTTCAGGTGGCGCACGAAACCTGCGGTGCCCTTGCGCCCCTGAGGGAAAACCGGGCCGCCGAAAGCCTCCATCGTTTTGACGTAGTGGGCGTTGAAGTACGGGTTCTTCATATTGCGGTAAAGCCCGCCGATGTCATAGTTTTGCGCGACAAGGGCTGCACGGGTCGCCTCGTAATTTCCAAAGTGGCCCGTCACAAGGATCACGGGTCTGCCGGCGTCGGCGGCCTCGCGTAGGGCAGCTACGCCAGCGCCTTGCGGGACAAGCCCTTGCATACGCTTGGGAAAATCACGCTCCGAGTAGTTTTCGATAAAGGTGCGGCCCACGTTGTTCAGGCAACCCGATGCGATCTGCGCGTGCGCGGTGCTGTCCAGATCAGGGCGGATACGCGCCAGATTGCCCAAGGCGCGGCGGCGATAGCCTGCAACGGGGCCGATCACATGCTGCACCACGCGCCCCATAAAGGCGACCCGTGCCCCGTAGGGTAGAACGAGGGCCAGGCGGATCAGGCTCACGATCAGAGCATTGCTCAGATAGTGGCTGATTTTGCCCGGCGTTGGGTCGGAGGAAGGGGCTGAGGCGCTCGGCATGAACCTGAAGTTGTTGGGAACGTTGCCTCACACATAGCGCGCAAGGCGACAGGCAACAACCACGGACGAAGGCTCGCTTTAGTCCTCTTCCTCCTCTTCGACCACCAGCATCAGGTCGCCGCGTGCTTCCATGTCGCGAATGGTGGCGACAACCTGCCCCATGGCTGCTTCGGCGTCGGCTGGTTTGATCTTGCCGGTCTCGTCGATTTCCTCGCGCAGCTGGTCGGCCATTCGGCCTGACATGTTCTCCAGAATGTAGGTCTTGCTTTCGGAAAAGCCTGCATCATCCGCAGCGGCAAGGGCGATAACCAACTGGTCCTGATCCACTTCGCGCAGCACGCGGGGAATGTCGCGGGCGGCGATCCGGCCGGGGATGTTGGCAAACGTAAAGATCGCCTTGCGTACCGCATCTGCAAAGCCCTGATCGGTCTCGTCCAGACCGGACAGAACGTCATCTCTGGTCAGCGTGGTAGAGGAGTTGAGGATCGCGCCCACACGTGCCACCGGATCGCCCTCGAACGCGGTCACGGGCACAGCGTCAAGTTGGCTGGCCAGCGACAACCCGATGCGGTCAACAGCGTCGGGCGTGACAGCACCGGTCAAGGACACGGCATAGGTGATCCGCCGCGCCTGTGGTCCGGGCAGCAAGCCCAGCAGCTCTGCCGATAGGGCGACCGGAAGCTTGGAAAGCATGACAGCGGCCACTTCGATGCTTTCATCTTCCAACACCGGGCGCAATTTTTCGGCGCCAAGTTCGCTGAGACGTTTCCACGGGTCACCTGCCTGCCGGATGCCCGCCTCTTTGCGCAGGCGCTGGGCGGTCTGGCGGCTGATCTTGCCGTCCAGCGCCGTCAGCGCCCCCGCGATACCGCCGGGAAAGGACAGCCCGATGCGCCCGACCTCGTGGGCGAATTCGTCAACCACAGCCTCAAGCGTGGTCCGGTCCACCAGCCGCATGGATCCCATCTGGTGGGTCAGGCGGGCCTGCAACTCCTCCGGCAACTCCTCAAGCGGAATGTCCGCGCCTTCGTTCAGCAGCAGACGCACGACAATGGCTGCCTTGGCTTTGCGGCTGAGCTGAACAGGAACGTCGCCCCCCAAAGGTTGGGGCGGCGGCGTAATCTGCGGGGTAATCTGCCCCATCGGTATCATGTTGGTCATTGCGGTCTCCCCCTCCGGTCCGGCTTGGGGGAAACTGCCACGAAAAGGTGAAAAAAACCTTAGTAGTTAAACGTCTGACCGGTGGCGATTGCGCGTTTCAGCGACGCCTCGGCCCAAGTGCCACTACCGCCGTGCGCGCGGATGGCGCGAAGTTGGGCGATGGCCTCGGCAACGCGGCCCTGTTCGACCAGACCTTGGCCCATATAGGAACGCGCCAGCACGTTGGACGGGTTTACCGCCAAAGCCTGCGTGTAATAGTCCATCGCCAGATCGGCACGACCCAGTTTGCGGTTGGTAAAGCCCATGTAGGTCAAGGTGCGGTCATCCTGTTGCGGCATAACGGCCAGCACATCCTGCGCTTCCAGGTAGCGGCCCGCATAGGCCAGTTGCCGCACATTCTGATAGAGCGTCTCTGTCTCGAGGCTGCTGTCCGTCTGCAAGCACTTCTTGGTCTTTTTGTCATAGACAAAACCCTTCTCGCACTTTGGCTTGGAGGGGGCCTCTTCTCCGCCTCCGGCGGCGTGCGCGGCACCAAAAGGCAGGGCGAGGGCGGCGGCAATGGCGAGATATTTCATGATCGTCTCCTGATGTGTCTTTGTCTCTTATACACGGGCTGGCCTGTATGCGGCCTAGTTGTGCAATCACGTCTGCGTCATGTGAAAGCTATACCGGAGACACGGAATTTAAAGGGGGAAGTTTCACGCACCTGTGCCGAGTTGCATAAAAAGAGGCCGCCAGCGAACACATGGCGACCTATTTTTAGATGTTTTGCCTACTTGGCGCTTAGGTGCTGACGGGCAGGCACGTCTGCGTGGCGCTGTCATAAGTGGTGCCCTCGGCGCAAGACATAGCCTGCTTGTGCGCACCACCGCTACATCCCATTGCAAGGCTGATCGACGGGGCGACCATCAGGGCGGTGACAAGTGCAATCTTCAGTTTCATGGTATTACTCCCTTGGTTGCATAAGGGAAGTCTAACGCAGTCTTGGCAAAAATCAATTCCGAGGGCGGATTATCCGGCAAGTTCCCGCGAGTTCCCGCTTTTTCTGGCCAAAATATTCCCGGGGGTTTGGGGGCTGGCCCCCAATTGTGGGCTTGTTTGGGGGCTGGCCCCCAATGATCTGTTTGTTTGGGGGCTGGCCCCCAAGTCTTGCTGGAACTGGGCGGGCTCTTAAACCAAAGTCCCGCCCACAAAACCCGATCAGTCGCCAAACACGCGCGCAAAGATCGTATCGACATGCTTGGTGTGGTACCCAAGGTCGAACTTCTCCTCGATCTCTTCTGCACTAAGCGCGGCAAGAACGTCCGCGTCGGCCAAAAGCTCGGTTTTGAAATCCTTGCCATCTTCCCAGACTTTCATGGCATTGCGTTGCACCAGCTTATAGCTGTCTTCGCGGCTGACACCTGCCTGGGTCAGCGCCAGCAGAACCCGCTGAGACATGACCAAGCCGCTGAATTTGTTCATGTTTGCCAACATGTTGTCGGGATAGATCAGCATCTTGTCGATAACGCCCGTCAACCGGTGCAGGGCAAAATCCAGCGTGATTGTGGTGTCGGGGCCGATGGCGCGCTCGACGGAGGAATGCGAGATATCGCGCTCGTGCCACAGGGTGACGTTCTCCATCGCGGGGATGACGGCCATGCGAATGGTGCGCGCAAGGCCTGTCAGGTTTTCGGTCAGCACGGGGTTCTTCTTGTGCGGCATCGCGGAGGATCCCTTCTGACCGGCCGAGAAGAACTCGGCTCCTTCGAGCACTTCGGTGCGCTGCATATGGCGCACTTCGGTGGCGACATTCTCGATAGAACTGGCGATGACCCCTAAGGTGGCAAAGAACGCCGCGTGGCGATCGCGCGGACTGACTTGTGTGCTGATCGGCTCGGGCGCGAGGCCCAGTTTTTCACAGACGTGCTCTTCGACACGCGGGTCGATGTTGGCGAAGGTGCCTACAGCACCCGAAATGGCTCCGGTGGCGACTTCTTCGCGGGCGGTCTTGAGGCGACGCAGATTGCGGTCCATCTCGGCGTAGAAACGCGCAAAGGTCAGGCCCATGGTGGTGGGTTCCGCGTGGATGCCGTGGCTGCGACCCACACGCAGGGTGTCTTTGTGCTCCATCGCGCGGCGCTTTAGGGCGGCCAGCAGCAGGTCCATGTCGGCAATCAACAGGTCAGCCGCGCGGGTCAGTTGCACATTGAAACACGTGTCCAGCACGTCCGAAGAGGTCATGCCCTGATGCACAAAGCGCGCTTCGTCAGACCCTACGTGTTCGGCCAGATGGGTCAGAAAAGCGATAACGTCATGCTTTGTCACCGCCTCGATTTCATCAATTCGGGCCACGTCGAATTCTACGTCTTTGGCTTTCCAGACTGCTTCCGCGTTTGCGCGCGGGATCACGCCCAGATCGGCCATTGCGTCACATGCATGGGCCTCGATCTCGTACCAGATGCGGAACTTGGTCGCGGGGGACCAAATGGCGACCATATCGGGGCGGGAATAGCGGGGGATCATAAGCACACCTATTTGTGACTGGAGGGCAGGGACACGCGGGCAATAGACTGCCCTAAGCCTAAGAACAAGTCAGGAGACCCCATGCGCGCCTTTCTTCTTGCAGTGCTTTTGGCGCTGCCCTTGCCTGTGCACAGCGAAGAGGCGCCTTGGCTGCCGATGAGTGGCGCCGAGATCACAGCCGCCTTGACCGAGCGCATGTTGCGTTACAGCACGTCTACGCAGGTTTTCTATGCGTCAGGCCGGACGCTATATGACGCAGGCCGCCCGTCATGGGGATACTGGCGTGTGGAAGCGGACCAGTATTGCAGCCAGTGGCCGCCGTCTGATCTTTGGGCCTGTTACAAAATGGACCGCCGTGATGACACGGTACGGTTTGTTGGCGACAGCGGTGATATCACCGAAGGGGCATACGCTGACTAATCAGGGGATGCCGCAGAGCGGCACCTTACCGACATATGTGTAAGGTGGGCATTTTGCCCACCTGCTGGCCTGTCGTCACTCGACCAATTCGGTGACCACTTCCGATGCGCGTTCCAGCGTGCGGTGCACAGGGCATTTGTCGGCAATTGCCAGCAACCGCTGGCGTTGATCCGCGTCCAGATCGCCCGTTAACCTGATCCGTCGCCGCCATGTGTCGATCTTCTGCTCATTCCCTGTGTCCGCGTCCTGTGCGTGCACTTTATCATGGCAGATATCGACACTGACGTGCTCCAGCGGCCAGCCCTTGCGCCGCGCATACATGCGGATGGTCATGGACGTACACGCCCCCAACCCGGCGGACAGGAAGCCATAGGGCGTCAGCCCGCGGTTTGTACCGCCATAGCTTATCGGTTCATCCGCATGCAGATGGTGCTTGGGGCCTGCATTGATGTCCTGCAGGAAGCCTGCAGGGTCGGCCTCTGAGACGCGCACGATGCCTTCGGGTGCACCGGGGGGCGGGGCGGGGGCCTTGAGGGGCAGATAACGTGATGCCCATGTTGCAATCACATCGGCTGCATATTCGGCATCCTCGGCGCGGGTGATCAGGTGGTCGGCATTGTCGAGGGTGACAAAGCTTTTGGGATGCTTTGCGGCCAGAAAAATCTCGCTGGCATTGTTGATGCTGACGATGGCATCGCCGGGCGCGTGCAGGACCAGAAGGGCGGCCTTGAGAGCGCCGATGGCGGGGGTCAATTCACCCGCCGCCACGTCCTCGATAAACGCGCGCCCGATCTTGATGGCCCGCCCGCCAAGGTTCACCTCGCCCACACCTTTGGCGATAATCTCTGGCAGGGCATCGGCAAAGTTGTGGGTGACATGCTCGGGGTCAAACGGCGCGCCCAGCGTGGCGACGGCCTTGATCTGGTCCATCTCGGAGGCGGCCTTCAGCACAGCAGCCCCGCCCAGCGAGTGGCCGATCAACAGCGAAGGCGGCATGCCTTGGGCATCCAGATAGGCACAGGCGGCCTTCAGGTCGTCCACGTTGGAGGTGAAGGACGTATTCGCAAACTCCCCCTCCGAATGGCCCAACCCCGTAAAATCAAAGCGCAACACGGCGATGCCCATGCCTGCAAGGCGTGCTGCAATGCGCCGTGCGGCGGGGATGTCCTTGCCGCAGGTAAAGCAGTGGGCAAAAAGCGCTGTGGCCAGATGCGGCCCGTCAGGGCGGTCCAGACGCGCGGCCAATGTGCCGCCGTCATGTCCGGTGAATGTGATACGGTCGGTGGCCATGGGGGTGCTCCTTGCTGGGTAATCCCAAGGGTGGGGGCACAATCCCCAAGGCGCAAGGCCTGTGTCAGGTCTTTCACGGGGGCGTGACGATAATTGCGCAAGCGTGCGGCGGCGTGTAGCTAAGGGCAAAATCCCACAGCAGGTGTTCCATGGCCAAGCCCGATCCGACAACATTGCATCCCGCAACAATTGCAGCCCATGCGGGCGGTGCGGTGGATACAGCGACAGCGGGGGTAGTGCCTGCGGTTCATATGTCGACCACCTTTACGCGTGATGCAGACTACGTGCCGCAGGTCGAAGGCCATGTCTATTTGCGGTCGCATAGCGAGAATGTCGCGATCGCAGAGCGCGCTTTGGCGGCGCTTGAAAAGGCCGATGACGCCTTGCTGTTTCCCTCTGGCATGGCGGCTGTCGCAGCGGTGTTCCGCACTTTACCCGATGGCGCGACAGTGCTGGTGCAGGCCCAGATTTACTGGGGCACAACGCACTGGATCCGCAGTTTTTGCACCCGCAGGAACATCGCGCTGGTCGAAGTTGAAGCCTCTGATATCAAAGCCTTTTCGAAGGCCTGCGAAGATCATCGCCCAGCCCTTGCCTGGGTGGAGACGCCGTCAAATCCGTGGTTGCGCATCGTGGACATTACCGCCAGCGCCAAAGCCGCGCACGGGGTGGGGGCCACGCTTGTGGTAGACAGCACGGCGGCCTCTCCGGTGCTCAGCCAGCCGTTGCTGCATGGCGCTGATATCGTGATGCATTCCGCGACCAAGGGCATCAACGGGCACTCTGACGTGTTGGCCGGCGCATTGGCCACAAACGCACCTGACGCGCCCATCTGGCAGGCGATCACCGAGGATCGCAACACCGCAGGTGCCGTGCTGGGCCCGATGGAGGCTTGGCTGCTGACCCGAGGCATGCGGACATTGCCCCTGCGGATGGAACGGATGTCGGCCAATGCACTGAAACTGGCGGAATATCTGGCCGATCACCCCAAGGTGACTGACGTGATGTACCCCGGGCTGCCCACCCACAAAGGTCACGCACTGGCCGCGCACCAGATGAGCGGTGGCTTTGGCGGCTTGCTTTCCTTTGTTGTGGACGGAGGCGGTGAAGCCGCGCTGAAAGTAGCAGGGCGTTTGCAGCTTTTCATGCGGGCCACATCACTGGGGGGCGTTGAAAGTCTGGTAGAGCATCGCCACAGCATTGAGCCGCATACTGGTATTCCCGAAGGCCTCCTGCGGCTGTCCGTTGGCATCGAGGATGCCGGGGACCTGATGGCGGACCTGGGGCAGGCGCTGGGCCAGTAGTACCGTAGGATTCCTGGTTAATCCAACGGTTTCCATGCAATTGCGCCAAGGTAGTTCCCGCTTTCTGACGCGCAGACGGTCGTGCGTTTGGGGCCATACCCATCGGCCATACGTGGCGCGTGAAAGCTCTTGCGATTTCGCGCCTGTCTGGTGAGACCCGAGATCGTCAGCACCATGAATTCCCCTTCACCCTTCAGAGGAATATTGTCCACAGTTTGCCAGCCGTTTGCCAAAGCGAGTTCGAGCATTCGGTAGGGGTCTTTGCGTTCAGGCAAGACGTGTTTCACAAGGGGCAGCTTTCTATTGATGATGCGTTGATAACATCAATCGGGCCTGATGAAAATCACTCAAGCCACCAAAGGTGCGAAACACTCTGTGC
>CALAIJ010000083.1 GCA_937923365.1 uncultured Sulfitobacter sp. | reverse complement strand
CGCCAAGCCGCTTTGGCAGGACCATGCGCGTTGGGACGTCGTGCAGGCAAAGGACACCCCATGGGCGCCGCTTAGTCCCTCTGGCTGGTTGATCCACGACACCCTCAGCGCGCTTGTGCACCCGCGACAGGCCTGTGCGGCGCTGGTCGCGGCCTTGCAGGCCAAGGGCGTTCAGGTGCAGCACGACGCCCCTGATCAGGGACAGGTGGTCTGGGCCACGGGTGTCGCCGGATTGCAGGCGCTGACCGCAGGCCACACCCGCCAGATCGGCAATGGTATCAAAGGTCAGGCCGCCTTGCTGGGGTATGACGCCGCCGGACTGCCGCAGCTCTTTGCAGAGGGCGTGCACATCATCCCGCATCTTGATGGCACGGTTGCTATCGGCTCCACCTCCGAGCGGGAATTCGAAAGCGGCACTGCCACCGACGCGCAGTTGGATGCCGTCATTGCCAAGGCCATCGCTGCTGTCCCTATCCTGCGGGATGCGCAGGTCATTGACCGATGGGCGGGCATCCGCCCCCGATCCCGCAGCCGCGCCCCGATGCTGGGCGCGTGGCCCGAACGCGCGGGTCACTTCATCGCCAACGGCGGGTTCAAGATCGGCTTTGGCATGGCCCCCAAAGTGGCCGATGTGATGGCGGACCTGTTGCTGGGCGGGCGTGATGCCATCCCGCAAGGCTTCCGCGTGGAAGACAACCTTTAGGCGGTGGCGCGCATGCACTGTCGGCCGTCCGGCCCTGTGACCCAAAGCGTGCGATCCTTGCGGCACAGCGTTGCTGTCTCGATGTGCATTAAAGGCGCTGTGGCGCGAAAGGCGAATGTGGTGAGCGGCCCCAACTCGCGCGCGGCTTTCAGCATCAAGAGTTGCGCCAGCAAAGGCCCGTGCACCACCAGCCCGTCGTAGCCCTCTGTGTCACGCGCATGGGGCAGATCGTAGTGGATGCGGTGCCCGTTGAAAGTCAGCGCAGAATAGCGAAACAGCAAAGTGCTATCAAAGGTGATCTCTTCACGGGTCTGCGCATCCGTTGGCGCGACAGGCGGCACCGGGCGCTTGTCGCTGGGGTCGGGGTCGGCGCGGTACACAAGGTCCTGCCATTCGGTCAGGCAGGGCACGCCGTCCTGCGCAATCTCGTGGCGCAGGGTGACAAACCCCAGTGGCCCGCTGCGGCCCTCCTTGCGCGCATGACTTTCGCAACAGGTGGTCCGCGTGGCCGCAACACCTGCGCGCAAGGGCGCGTGCCATTCCAGCCGCCCCCCTGCCCACATGCGCCGAGGCAGCCCCATATCGGGGATCACCCCGCCAACACGCGGATGCCCGTCGCGGCCCAAAGCAGCAGGCGGTTGTGCATCCCAGAAGTAAAGCTGGTGAAAGAACGGCGGCAAGGCGTCGCCCGCTTGGACAAACCCCTCCAACCCAAGGGTGGCTTGCAACGCATTGGCGCGCGCAGGGTCCAGCATGTCGCTTTGACAGATCGTTTGAGGCGCGTCAGATTTCATAAACTCAAAGATATGCAGGAAGAACGCCCATGTCACAATCAGAACGCCTGACAGTGCACCATCTGGACCATTTTGTCCTGACGGTTGCGGACATGGACCTGACGATTGCGTTTTACTGCGATGTTCTGGGAATGCGCCACGAAGTCTTCACGACACCGGATGGCGCCCAACGTCATGCAGTCTATTTTGGCGCGTCCAAGATCAACCTGCATCCGCAAACGGCGCCCTTTGATCCCAAGGCCGCGCACCCGACACCGGGCAGTGCGGACCTGTGCTTTTTGACGCACATACCTCTAGCCGCGTGGCAGGCCCATCTGGCGGAGAACGACACCCCCGTGACAGAAGGCCCCGTCGCACGCACAGGTGCCACGGGGCCTTTGCAGTCGCTGTATCTGCGCGACCCTGACGGCAATCTGATTGAAATCAGCGTGTCAGATCAGCCCGCGTAGGGCTTTCATCAGCGCAGTCAGGTCCTTGACATAGATCTCGCCCTTGAGGTGCCCGTTATCGTCGAACGCCTCATAGCTGGCGGCAAGGTGGATCTCGGGGCCCTGCAGGATGTTGGGCCGGAACGGCACCATGAAACTGCGCAACACCAGCTGCGCGCGCTCTCCGCCAGCGCGGCCGGCGGCGGCGGACATGACGGCCAAGGGCTTGCCGTTCCAAGGGGCACCCTCGGTGCGGCTGACCCAATCCAATGCGTTCTTCAGCACGCCGGAGGGGCCTTTGTTGTACTCAGGGGTGGAGATGATGACCGCATCGGCATCCGCGATCTGCGTGGCAAGGGTCTGGGCGGCCTGCGGCACGCCGTTGGCCTCCTCATCGTCGCCGTCGTAAAGCGGCATGCGGATGTCGGCCAATGAATAGTCGCAATCACCGAACAGCCGCGCGGCCTCGGCCAGCAGTTTGGCATTGGTAGAGCCTGCGCGGGTGGCACCAGAGATGCCCAGAAGTTTAGGAGTGCTCATCGTATCAGCCTTTCAGTTCTTGTGCTGCTCTCTAACCTGAGGCGGCTGCGCCGAAATGCAAGAAGCCCCCGCAAGATGCAGGGGCTTTGTGCGTTTTTGAACAGGTGTCGCTTAGGACGGATTGGGCAGGATCACGATTTCGACCCGCCGGTTCTGCGCCTTGCCTTCAGGGGTAAGGTTGCTGGCAATGGGCTGGCTTTCGCCACGGCCAAACGTCTGGATCCGGCTGCCGGGCACGCCATTGGACGTCAGCACATTGGCAACGGACTGGGCGCGGCCTTCGGACAGGGTCTGGTTATAGGACGCATCACCGTCGCTGTCGGTATGCCCTACGACCTGCAGGGTAGAGTTCGCATAGACCTGTACGTTGCTCGCCAGAGCCTGAAGGTCGTCGAACAGGGCGGGCTGCACCGCGGTGCTGTCAGTGGCGAACAGGATGTCCTGTGGCAGGGTGACGATCAACCGGTCACCGGTGTTGCGAATGACCACATTACTGTCGAGCGAGCGGCGCAAGTCCGCCTCTTGCCGGTCCAGCGAATAGCCGACGCCTGCCCCAAGGGCCGCACCCACAAGCGCGCCTTTGACAGCACCTTGGTCGCGGTTGCCATCCCCTTTGGAGAGCGCACCGATCAAGGCACCGGCACCGGCACCAATAAGCGCACCGTTCTTCGTTTTCTGGTTGGGGTCATTTGGCCCTGCACCCAGTTGGCCCGGGTCCGTACAGGCCCCAAGCGTCATTGCACCTGCCAACATGGCGGCCAAAGCTGTTTTGGTCGAAATCATAGATACTGCCTTCATTTTGCGGCCCCGTTCGGGCGAGGCGTCTTTGTGTGCGTCCAGTATATAGGGGCGACGCAGGCTTTGGTCAGGGGGAAAATTGCATCGGCAATATCCTGCCGGAATGACCTCCCCCTCCGTCCTGCCGGGCTGGAGCCGCCTTCGCTTGAGCATGTCAGAGCGTGTGGACAGCCGCGTGCCAAGAAAAATCGCCGAGGGACCCGCCTTGGCGGGAGACGGCTATTTTACTTGGGACGCGGGGGGCCATGCGCTCTGACAGGGATCAATCGATGGTGGTTCCGGCTCCTGCCGGGATGGTGAGCCCTGAAGCCCTCCAACCTGCCCTCCGAAAACCCCCTCTTATGGATATCCCGTAAGGTGGGCCTCCGGACCACCACTGCCCTCAGGCTTCTGCGCGGGCGGCCTCGAAGGCGAGCATGGCGCGTTTGACGGGCAATCCCCAGTGATAGCCGCCCAGCGCACCTGACTTGCGCAGCGCGCGGTGACACGGGATCAGCCAGCTGATCGGGTTGCGTCCGACGGCGGTGCCGACAGCCCGCACGGCTTTGGGGTGCCCGATCGCGGTGGCAATGTCGGAATAGGTCGTGACCTGACCGGAAGGCACGGCCAGCAGCGCCTCCCAAACCTTCAACTGGAACGGGGCGCCGATCAGATAAAGCGGCGCCTTGTCCGCCCCTTCCTGCGCGCCGAAGGCCTGATCGACCCACGGGCGCAGCAGTGCTGCGTCCTCTATATAGTCTGCATCGGGCCAGCGTTTGACCAGATCGGCCATGGCCGTGTCGTGATCCATTTCCGACAGCAGCGCCAATCCGCAGATGCCCCGTTCGGTCCCCATGACGAGCGCCGCACCGAAGGGGCTTTCAAACCTGCCCCACCGGATTTTCAAACCCGCCCCGCGGCGTGCAAAATCACCGGGGCTCATGGCCTCCCACCGCAGAAACAGATCGTGCAGACGCCCGGTGCCCGACAGACCCAGCGAGTGGGCGGCTTGCAGCGTCGTTGTGTTGTTGCGCAGCATGTCCTTGGCATGGCCCAGCATCAGGTACTGCTGATAGCGTTTGGGCGACACGCCGACCCAGCGCGAGAACAGGCGCTGGAAATGCGCGGGCGACATGTCCATCTGGGCAGCAATCTGGTCCAGCGTCAGCGGATCATCGGCACGGTCGATCAGGTCGATGGCGCGACGCATGACGCCGTAGTGATAGGCTTGGTCTTGGCGGGGGATGGGGGTCATTTGTGTCATGCCGCCAATCTAGGCCGTGCAACACTGCGGCGCGACCCGAAACCTGCGGTTTTGACTGCTTGCCCCCGCAGCCATTTTTGCCCATACCCGCACGCGATGGCAAAACAACTTGATTACCACACGATCCG
>CALAIJ010000082.1 GCA_937923365.1 uncultured Sulfitobacter sp. | reverse complement strand
TGGGCCAGGCAGAGACCCTGCTGCGCCGCGCCATCAAGAAGGGCGAAACAGAACCTGAGGACTGGAACAACCTTGGTGTTGTCCTGATGGAACGCGGCAAAACCAACGAAGCGGTAGAGGTCTTTAAACGGGCCTATGCGCTCGACAATGGCGAAAGTGACGCAATCCGCGACAATTTGCGCTTAGCACTCGCAAAAACTGAAAATTCTGCTAACGTAAGCCTTGACGACCAAAATTATAAATTGGTGCGGCGCGGGGCCGGGGACTATCTGATCTCTGAACCTCTGTGACACGACACCGATACATGAGGCAGAGCAGAAAAGGACGCATCAATGCGCCATCCCTATATCTTGTGCGCTTGTTTTGCAGGCGTGATCGCAGTTGCAGGCTGCGCTGAGAAGAACGCAAATGACACCGTAGAACGCGCCTTTGAGGACGTTGATGTTGTCGATGCAACCAACCTCACCGATGTGATGCTGACCGTGGCCGACCCGAACGAGGCCGTCACGTACTTCGAGCGCGCAGCCGCCAAAGACCCCACACGCATTGACCATGCCCGTGGCCTTGCCTCTTCGCTGATCCGCGCCAAACGCGTCACCGAAGGTGTCATCGCATGGGAAAAGGTTACCAAGATGAAAGACGCCACCAGCGACGACAGTGTCGAGCTGGCAGACGCGCTGATCCGCGCAGGTGATTGGGCAAAGGCCGAAAAGGTTCTCAATGCCGTGCCGCCCACCCACGAGACGTTCAAGCGCTACCGTCTAGCCGCGCTGGTTGCTGACAGCAAGCAGCAGTGGAAGAAAGCTGACAGTTTCTATGAGACCGCCGTTGGCCTGACCACCACGCCCGCTTCCGTCATGAACAACTGGGGCTATTCCAAGCTGACACGCGGTGAGTACAAAGACGCAGAGCGCCTGTTCTCAGACGCGATCCGCAGCGATCCCAACCTGTTTACCGCCAAGAACAACCTTGTTCTGGCCCGTGCCGCCCAACGCGACTATACGCTGCCTGTCATCAAGATGACCCAGTCAGAGCGCGCGCAATTGCTGCACACCATGGCGCTTTCTGCGGTCAAACGTGGCGATGTGGAGACCGGCAAGGGTCTGCTGCGCGAAGCCATCGACACGCATCCCCAGCACTTTGAGGCAGCGGTGCGTTCCTTGCGCGCCCTCGAAAACCAGAGCGGTTAAGCCATGGCCATCACCGCTCTTTCCGCGCTGTGGTTCCTGCCCTTTGTCTTGCCCATCTGCCTCTATGTCGCCTTTACCGACATGGCGCAGATGCGCATCACCAATCAGGCCGTGATCCTGCTTGCGCTCGTTTTTCTGGTGGTGGGGCTGATTGCTCTGCCATTTGACGTCTATCTGTGGCGGTGGCCGCATTTGCTGGTTGTCCTGGTTGCAGGCATAGCCCTGAATGCCGCGGGTGCCATGGGCGCAGGCGACGCCAAGTTTCTGGCCGCCGCCGCACCTTTTGTAGCCCTTGGTGACCTGCGGTTTGTGCTCGCGCTCTTGATGGCCTGCGTTCTGGCGGCCGCCATTACCCACCGTGGCATCAAACGCACCGCCCTGCGCCGTCTCGCCCCGCACTGGGACAGCTGGGACAAGGGCAAGAAATTCCCCATGGGCTTTGCCCTTGGTACGACCCTCACACTCTACCTCATTTTGGGTGCATTTTATGGCGCGTAAGTAACGCCATCTTCAGCCCCGCCGTGCAGGGTTGATCCACCCAGCGCACCGCATCAAGGAGCACGCATATGAACATGTCGACCACCACAGTCATGGCCCCGCCCCCGCCCAAACGGCTGGAGGAAATGCGTCTGCCCATCGTCATGATGCGCGATATCATTCTCAAGACCGTATTTCGCAAGAACATCGACATGGTCTCTGATCTGGCCCGCGCGGTCTGCCTGCCCAATCCTGTCACACAGGAATTGATCGACATGGCCCGCGAGCAACGCCTGATGGAAGCAACCGGCACCATGAGCGCGGGCACCACGGGCGAGATGGGCTACCAGCTCACAGATGCGGGCAAGGCCCGTGCGCTGGATGCTTTGGCACAATCCGAATACTTCGGCGCCATGCCTGTCCCGCTGGAGGTTTACCGCGAGCAGATCAAACGCCAGTCCATCCGCAACATTCAAGTCACCCGCGATCAATTGACCGGCGCCATGGGCCATCTGGTGCTCCCTGACAGTCTGTTGGACCACCTTGGCCCTGCCGTGTCTGCGGGCCGCTCGATTTTGATGTACGGCCCTCCTGGCAATGGTAAGTCCTCGATTTCAAACGGTATTCGCGACGCTTTGGGCGACAAGGTCTATGTCCCGCGCGCCATTGAATACGCCGGTCAAGTCATCACAGTCTACGACCCGATTGTGCACTCCAAAGCCGAAGAAGACGTGCAAGACCCCAACTCCCTGCGCCGCGTGACCCGCTTTGACAGCCGCTATGTCTGCTGCGAACGCCCCACGGTCATCACGGGCGGTGAATTGTCGCTGGACATGCTTGATCTGGTCTACAACCCCACCGCACGCACCTATCAGGCCCCCCTGCAGCTGAAGTCGACCGGTGGCATCTTCATCGTTGACGACCTTGGCCGTCAGAAAGAACCACCCCAGTCCATCGTCAACCGCTGGATTGTGCC
>CALAIJ010000081.1 GCA_937923365.1 uncultured Sulfitobacter sp. | reverse complement strand
AACCACCCAAAGAGCAGCGCATCCTGCCCACCCGGCACCGCGCGCGTCATGCTTTGGTAAAGGTGATGGTGCGTGTTCACGAGGCCGGGAGTGATGACACATCCGCTGACGTCGATGACCTCTGCCGCGCCGCTGAGCCCGGTGCCGATCTCGGAGATGGTGCCGTTTGACAGGCGCAGATCCATGCCCGAAAGCTCTGCGCGGGCATCATCCATCGTCAGGATATGATCGGCGTTTTTGAGTATGATGTCGGTCATGGGGGCCCCGCGTCCTCGCGTCCACCTCAGTCTTCGACAGGCATCGATGGAAAGCGGACCCAAGAACCGATGCGCATTTATCTAGGCGTGCGGGTGTGGCTGCGTCAACCCTGCTTGAGGATCGCCAGTGCTTCTGCGTGGATGTCTGCATTGGCTGCGGCCAAGGCCTGCCCGCCGTGATGGGCAGGCCCGCCCTGCCAATCGGTGACAATTCCGCCTGCTGCCTGCACCACCGCAATGGGTGCGCAGATGTCGTAGGCCTGCAGCCCCGCTTCGATCACCAGATCAACCTGTCCGCTGGCGATCAGGCCGTAGGCATAACAATCCATGCCATAGCGGGTCAGCTTGGCTTGCGAGGCAACCTTGTGGAATGCCGCCCCCTCTTGCGCGGTGCCGACTTCGGGGAAGGTGGTGAACACAACCGCCTCTGACAAAGGGCGCGGGGCATGGCTGCGCAAGGGTCGCGTGCCCATGGGGCCAACCAGCGTGGCCCCGTCCGGGCGCCCCTCAAACCGCTCCGCGATGTAAGGCTGGTCGATGATCCCGTAGAACGGCCCCTGCCCGTCTGACACAGAGATCAACACACCCCATGTGGGCGTCCCACTCACAAATGCGCGGGTCCCGTCGATCGGATCAAGCACCCATGTAAGGCCGGAGGTTCCGTCCGTGGTGCCGTATTCCTCGCCCAGAATTGCATCATCGGGGCGTTCGCGGCCCAGAATTTCCCGCATTGCCCGCTCTGATGCGCGGTCAGCTTCGGTGACGGGATCATAGGCGTCTTGCAACTTGTTATCGGCGGCAAGGTCGACACTGCGGAAATAGGGCAAGATGGCTGCGCGTGCGGCATCTGCCATCAAGTGCGCGACGCGCGCGATATCGGGGTCAAAACGGGATGCTGTGCTCATGAAAAAGGCCTGCCAGCTTAGGCAGACCTTTGCAAGCCAAAGAGGCTTGGCGCGCAGGTTGGCACCCCCGCGACCAAATCTGTGTTAAGCGACGTCGCTGAGCACGCGGGCCAGCTCAAACAGGCGGCGGCGCTGGTTTTCGGGAATGGCATAATAGGAGCGGACAAGGTCCATCGCCTCTTTATCACCCATAAGGTCCAGCGGCACACCCGCCTCGCCCTCTGCAAGCGCCTGCGCATCTTCTTTAAGACCTTCGAAGAAGAAGGACACCTGCACGTCAAGCGCATCGGCGATGTCCCAAAGCCGAGAGGCACTGACGCGGTTTGCACCTGTCTCGTACTTCTGGATTTGCTGGAACTTGATCCCCACAAGCTCCGCCAGTTTTTGCTGTGTCATACCTGTCAGCCAGCGCCGTTGCCGGATCCGCTTGCCAACGTGAACGTCCACGATGTGGGCCATTTGAATTCTTTCCTTACCATGGGGCACGAACAGCCATGCCGAACATTACAAAAACCGGTGCGCTGGCCAAATATTATGTCGACCCCGCTGCGTATGGGTAACATACGAATTAATGACCTTTGGGCAACTTAAATTCGAGTCAGGTTTTCGCTATCTAGGCGCGCACACTTCAACCATAGGTATAAATTTGGCGTGGATTTCCCGAGAACCGAAAATCACGTGATTTCCTTATCTTATTGTATTTTAACGATATTATGAAACTATCACGCGAGGCTTCACACCGCATAGGGTCACGCTGCCAGTCGCCTTATAGTAGTCGATTTGAGGACGGGGGAATTTCGCTCACGCATTCCCCCCATGGCTGTATTGCGGGGATTTGACCGCTCCTTGCCCAGAATCCGAGCACTCACGCGATCCGCAAGCGTCCAGCAGATGTGGCGCTAAACGCACTGCGCAGCAACCCGGCCATGGTGTCTTGCACCTCGCTGGCGGGGTTTTGACCGCCGTAAAGGTTGATTTGCTGGCGCGGCAGGTCTGGCAGCGCACCACTGTGATCGATCTGTTCCAGATAGGGTGGCTCTGTCCCGTCGATCATGGCGTGCACGGCCAAATCTGCGGCAACGGCCGCCTCGATGGTGCGATCACTGTCTGTCTCCACCGAGATTTCCCATTGGATATCAGCAGCATCCAGCGCATCCGCCACAATCCCCCGGAAGACACACAAACGTCCAAAGGCCAGTCGCAACGGATCTTGTTGCCGCCACGCAGCCCCGGCGGGCGCACCAACCCAGCACAGGTTCTTGACGGCGAGCGTCTCCGCCCCTGTATCAGGGCCGCTTTCAGTGGTGAGAATCAGATCGCACGCCCCTTTGGCGAATTTGTCCTTCAGCACCCGCGTATGAGACGCCTCCAGCTGCACCCTCACGCGGGGATAGGCCGCGTTGAACTGTTTCAGAACAAGGGGAATCGCCGGATAGACAATGTCATGCGGCACGCCCAGCGTGATCTCTCCCTCAAAGGCCTGATCGGTCAGGCGGGTGATCACCTCGTCATTCAGCGCAATCATCCGGCGCGCGTACGTTAGCAGTTGCTCTCCAGAGGGGGTCAAGGCGATGGTCCGCCCGCTGCGGTCCAGCAGATCAAGGTCCAGAAGCTCTTCGAGCCGTTTGAGCTGCATAGAGACAGCCGACTGCGTCAGATGCAGAAAACCGGCGGCACGGGTGACGCCGCCTGCATCGGCCACAGCGACGAAGGAGCGGAGCGTGGTCAGGTCGAGATTTCGCATACATCAAGCCTCATGATGGAAGAGATAACAAACATTCGTTTTCCTTATGGCGTACCTGCAGCCATATATCAAGCATCACGATGCAATACCCGCATCACATCACGGATCGGAAAGGAAACACCATGTTTGTCGATACACCGCACCTGAGCCCCGCTTCTCAGCGCAAAGGCCTACGCAACCGGCGCCGTATCGGCACGATGCTGGCCCTTTGGCGGTCCCGTCGTGCGCTGGCAGCCCTCACAAGCGACCAATTGGCAGATGTGGGGCTGACCCAGCATGAAGCGCAGGCAGAGGCCAGACGCCCGTTTTGGGATGCGCCAGAGGGCCTGTGGGACGCACCCGGCCATTGGCGGCGCTGATTGCGCAAATTAGGAACATCTGCGGCACAATGGCCCTTGAAAAGAAGGGGGTTTATGCCAATATCAAAAGCAATACCGCGCGGGCAAGCCACCCGCGCGTCAACTTTTGCCAAATGGAGGTCCCAATTTCATGGCTGACGTGAATACAATCCGGACAAGTGCCGGAACCCGCGCCGCCGCAATCGACGAAGGTCTGCGCGCACATATGAACAAGGTGTACGGCACCATGTCCGTGGGCATGCTGATCACCTTCGCCGCTGCTTGGGCCATCTCGGGCCTTGCCGTGACAACCGATCCTTCTGCGGCTGTGGCCCAGATGAGCAACGGCAAATACCTGACAGCCCTGGGCAATGCGCTTTATGCGTCACCGCTCAAATGGGTTGTGATGTTTGCCCCGCTGGCCTTTGTTTTCGGCTTTAGCGCGACGATCAACCGCATGTCGGCAGCCACGGCGCAGGTCGTGTTCTATGCCTTCGCGGCAACAATGGGTGTCTCGCTCAGCTCGATCTTTATCGTGTTCACGGGGTATTCCATCGCACAGGTCTTCCTGATCACAGCGATCGCCTTTGCTGGTCTGTCCCTTTGGGGCTACACCACGAAAAAGGATATCTCCGCATGGGGAAGCTTCCTCATCATGGGTGTGATCGGTCTGATCGTGGCGTCCATCGCCAACATCTGGCTGCAGTCCGGCGCGCTGATGTACGCCGTGTCCGTTCTGGGCGTGCTGATTTTCGCGGGCCTCACAGCCTACGACACACAGAAGATCAAGACAGAGTACCTGGCCCACGCCCATCAGGGCGATTCAGAGTGGCTGGGCAAAGCGGCCATCATGGGCGCGCTGAACCTCTACCTCGACTTCATCAACATGTTCATGTTCCTGCTGCAACTGCTGGGCAATCGTGAATAAAACATCGCGTCGGATGATGTGATTTTGGGCCGGTCCTTGGATAAGGGGCCGGCCCTTTTCTTTGCAAAGGACACCTGATGCTGGAGCTGCGCCCAAACTGCGAAATGTGTGATCGTGATCTGCCGCCTGACGACACGCGGGCAATGATCTGCAGCTATGAGTGTACTTTTTGCGCATCCTGCGTCGCGGACGTGCTGCATAATGTCTGCCCCAACTGCGGCGGCGGCTTTGTGCCCCGCCCCATCCGGCCAGCACAGGCACGGCGCGAGGGGACCAGTGTTGTGCACCAACCACCTGGCACCCGGCGGCGCAGCCTCAAATATGACATGGACGACATTGCGGCACATGTTGCGTGCACCAAGGACATCGCCCCGCAGGATCGCTGACGGGGTGCCGCAAAGCGGCACCTTACCCGATCCGGACGCGTCGTCGTAAGGTGCCGCTCTGCGGCACCACAGCCGTTGCTTAGAAGGGCTCTGCGTTCAGGCCCGTAAAGCCGATGCTTTGGCTATACTCCGGGTCCATCGCAGGTTGGATCGGCGGTTCACCCACGCGGTCCATTACTCTGGCACAGCCAGACAGAAGGCCGACGACCATCAGGGATAGGATCAGTATACGTGTCATGGCAGTTCCTTGGCAGCTAAGGGATGACCGGACGTTTATTGCGCGCGCAGGCGGCAGTGGCAAGCTCCCATTCCGGGGGCGGTGGTGCCGCAGAGCGCCACCTTACACCGTACCGCGCGCGACATCCGCTTGAAACCGAGCCACCGCAATGCGGTGTTCAAGATGTATGACGGTCAGACCTGTCGGGCACGGTGCCCCACCCCGAAGCGCCACATGCGCAGGGCCACAGGCAGGTCACGCCAGATCAGCCTGTCTGCCCTACCCGCCCGTTACGCATAGGTCGTGGAAACCCGCCCTCGAAGATCCACGTATCAACACTCGTCGCAGTGTCTTGGCGCGGCACAGGCCTGCGCGATTGCTATCCGGCCTGCCATTGGATGCGGTCCATAGCGTGCACGGGCAGGCCCATTTGCGTGCCCAACCAATGCGCTTGTGTGGACTTGTCGGAACCCGATCCGCCTGCAATCACGACACGTTTCATACGGTTGCCATTCAGTCAGTCGCCAAACGCAAAAGGCCGCGCTGCTGCGCGGCCTTGCAAAACGAAAAGTCAGGCGATCTTACTTGATCTTGCCTTCCTTGTATTCCACGTGCTTGCGCGCAACGGGGTCATATTTCTTGATGACCATCTTTTCCGTCATGGTGCGGGCGTTCTTTTTGGTGACGTAGAAATGGCCTGTGCCCGCGGACGAGTTCAGACGGATCTTGATCGTGGTTGGCTTCGCCATGTCGTATCTCCTGCTGCAAACCCAAGGCGGGATTTGCGTGAATTCTGAACCTCGGCTTTTATTCGTCTGCGGTCCCGAGTCAACAGCTATTTGGCGCAAAGCCCCTCGGAGCAGGAGCCCCGAAGCCAAAAACTTGCCAATGCGCGGGTTGGGGCCTTGTTCTGCGCCAAGTGGGGCTGTTTGCGGTGACCGTCTCTTTGCCGCAAGCGCGGCCCTTATTCCTCTGTTTGCCCTGCCCGCCGGTTTTGGACAGGGCGCCGTCGGTAGAGCGGGGGTACCGCGCGCCATACCTGCCAACCCAAGGGAAAACGCGGCTGCTCAACAGCGTAAGTGACACGCCCATGGGCCACGAGACGGAAATGATATGCGCGGAAGGCCTATAAGCCGGATTTTGTCCAAGAGGTTGCCCTCTCTGGATGATCATTCCTCTGACGACCGCGTTGCCGCGGCCGCTATAGCTGCCAACCCGGACCTGCTGGGGCAAAAGCAGCCCCGCCCCCGAACCCGAAGATCCGGCGGCACGCGGTCCCTATTTGGCATTGCTCCCGGTGGGGCTTGCCATGCCAGCGCTGTTACCAGCCCTGCGGTGGGCTCTTACCCCACCGTTTCACCCTTACTTCGCCGTGCACTTGCGCGCGCGTCAAAGCGGTTTGTTTTCTGTGGCGCTCTCCGTCGGGTTGCCCCGCCCGGGCGTTACCCGGCACCGTTTCTTTTGGGAGTCCGGACTTTCCTCCAAACCGGTTCCCGAAGGGACCGGCCTTGGCGATCATCCAGCCTTCCGCGCAAGCGCAGACCTAGAGTGTGAAGCGGGGGGCGGTCAAACAGATTCTAGACCACGGGCGGGGCTTTCGACCCATCCGGAAGGGCAGAGATATCCGCGCCACATAACGGGCCGCGTCCCCAAGGGCGATGGCGCAGGCGCACGGCCTCCAGCAAGGCAGCATCATCGGCCTGTGCTGTGTAGCCTGCCGCAGTGGCCGCAGCGCAGAAAGCTTGCGGTGTGGGCGTGGCCGCTGGCGCGCCGTGGCCACTGGGACCCGCCAGACCCTGTCGCACAAGGCGTGCCCAGTCAAAACGCGGGCCCGGATCAATCTTGCGGCCCGGCGCCATGTCAGAATGTGCAATGACCCCTGACGCGGGTATGTGCCAGCGGTTCAGGATGCCGCGCAGAAGGCTCTCAAGCGATGACATCTGGGGTTCGGAGAAAGG
>CALAIJ010000080.1 GCA_937923365.1 uncultured Sulfitobacter sp. | reverse complement strand
TCCTGTTCGCGCAAAAAGCGCATCAGGTTTCTTTGAGTGCGCAGGCTCATGATCCGACAATCCGCGTCTGATCCGTAATCCGCGTGGTGAACGGCGCTGTGTCTACACCTGCAAGGGCAAGCAGGCCCCCAAAAGGAAAGGTGATGCGCAAATCTGCGGTCACTGTTGCTACGGGTGCAGGACCCTGACGGTAGCTGCCCGGCGCACAGGTGATCTGAGACGTCACCGATTGCACAGTAATGCCCGACGGCAGCAAGCTCTCTCCGCTTTGGGCGGTGCGCACGATCTGCGTCAGCTCAGCGTCCCAAACCGCGCTGTCAGCCGTCCCTGCGGCACAGGCATCGGCCTGCATAACCCGGCTGAGGTATCTGGTTGCATCACGCAGGCCCGACACTGTGGTCTGGTAGCCCAGAAAGGTCCGCCCCCCCTCCACGCTCATGCCAAGGACAAGCACAAGGCTGGGCAGCAGCAAGCCGAACTCAACCAGCGCGCCGCCGTCTTCGCGGTAGGCAAAGCCGGACAGAAAATGCGCACAGCTCATTCGACAAGCCTCACGATGTCGCGCACCTCAGTGTCTAGATTACCACCTCCGCAATCGCCACCCAGACAGGCTGTGATTTCAACCGAAAGTGTGCCCCCGTCAGACGGACCCAAGGTAAACACCTCAAAGAATTGCTGCACAGGCAGGGCAGAGACTGCCGCATCCACTTCGGCAGACAAACAATCGATGCCCGCCACAACCATCAAGCGCCGCTTGGGGTCCTTGTTTTCCTGAGGCACACACATTTGCGGCACGAAGTCATCGGCGGCACCCAGCAAGCCACCGCCCAAAAGCCCGTCTCCCCCAAGCAAAGGCAAGGAGCCGGATGCAGCCGCCGCTATCTCGGCCTGATAAAATTCGAAACGGGTTTGCGCCTGAGGGAAGGGATCGTTGCTGTCATAGTGCGTCTCGACGTAGGCGGCGCGCCCCGCAGACCAACTGCCGTTTCCCTTTACGCTGCAGCTACCATCAAGCAGGCAGTCATCCGCAGGCAGGCCGATATCATCCGCGCCCAGAAGCCCCGCCAACAGCCCGTCCACAGGCGTACAGATACCCAACGCATCGGTCAGGCCTGTCAGCACGTTGGGGCCACCGGAAAAGTCGGGATCCCCTGCAAGGCCGGATGCAATACCTGTGAATTGGTCAAAACGTGTGTTGATTGCATTCAACGCGTCTGTGCCATTCACATCCGCTGAAATGGTCAGACCACCCTGCCCGGAACAGGCCGTTTGCGGATTACGGGCCGCAAGCAGGCAAGCGTCGAGTGCGCCGCCCAGAAGGCCCGCGCAAATGCTGAGCCCGTCGAGGCTGTCTGTCAGACTGTCGACAACCGCGAGGTTACCCGGATTAAGACCCAGGCCGACCGACGTACTAAGCTGCAAGGTGTCGCCCACACTGGTGGCCGCGTCAAAGTCGACGGTTGGCAGGCAAACCGCCACGGGGGCCACATTGCAGGCCTCCAGCGCAAAGCCCGCAACCGCGCGTGGCGCCGTGCCGGTCTCCGCCGCGTCCTGCCCCCCGAGCGAGGCAAACAGCGCGCCAAAGCCAAGGCCCGCGTCATGCTTTGCCACTTTGGCTTCGACAAAGCGGGCACGGTGCGGGTTGTCCGTGATAAGAGCGTCATCGCGGGTAAATCCGCCATCCGGCCCGGGTGCGTAGAATGTCAGCGTAATGTCCTCTGCCGCGCTTAGGCTCTTGTTCTCTTGCGCAAATGTCTGGGTGTCACGGATCAGGTATTCTGCCGCGCCCTGCGCACGTGTCAGCGCATCACTTTTGCCGTCAAGTTCGGCTGCAGCGGCCAGACTGACCGAGTCCGCAAATGACTGTAGCTCTGACTGGGTGCTGCCGATCCGGCCCACGTCAAAGATCAGGCCCAGAAGGCCCAGAAACACGACAAGCGAAAAGGCCCAAATCACCAGAATGCTGCCACTTTCGTCTTTGGCAAAGCGATGCAGATCTGGTGTTGGAAACATGACGGGGCTCTTTCGATTGGCGCGGAAAAACGGAAGGTCCCTGCCGCATTACTGGACGCGGCAGGGCTGTTTCCGCTGGCTTAGCCGTCGTTGGCTTTCAAGGCGGTGCTGGCCTGGCCCATCTCGTTGCCGACGTCGCCACCCAGGACGGCAAGGGCGCCTGCGCCCAATGTGACAGCAAGGCCCAGCGCGATGCCATATTCAACCAGGGTTGCCCCTTCGTCGCATTTGGTGAAACGGATCCAGAGGCTTTTGATTTGGTTTTTCATGTTACTTTTCCTTGTTAAGCGATGCGGGTTAGCGCCGCGGTCTGGTTAAGGCGATCGTGCCGCCGTTGGTGCATTGGCTCGGTGATGTTTGAGCCGCCGATGGATAAAATTTACGGAAATACCGGTCTGATCGCATCGTTCAGGTGGATGAGGAAACATGACCATTTCTGGGCCACCTTTTGTCAGAGCACGCGCACTCCACGCCATCCCTTCATAAAACGCGGGTGGTTAGTGGATGTTGTCCATCGGTCCGGTTTCTATTTCGAATCTGCCTCAAAATTGTCTAAGGCACGCCTTGCTCAAACCCCTGAAAGGCTGAACAAAGGGGCGTTCCCGTTATTTGGTTAGGTTTGTCTTATGCCCCGAAGTAGCGCCAAAGACCGCACACAGGTTCTGCCCTTTCCGGATGCAAGTGATCTGCATTTACGGATCGCGCGGTCCTTTGCATTGGTCACGGACTGGAACGCGGCGCTGAACGGTCATTTCCCCTTGGAGGACGTGATTGCGATCCTGACCAAGCAGGTGGAAGCGCGCAATATCGCACTTTACCGGTTGGCGGCGGGAAAAGTGCTGCCGATTGCCACCAAAACCAACCCTTACGACAGCCACGCGCCGGAACTCAGCAGCGGGGCCCTGGCGCGTTATCTTGCGGATACCAAAAACGAAGCGCTCACGCCGGGGTCGATCTGGCGGCTGAAAGATGCGCGCAAGGGAAGCGGGTTTGCAGCCACCCCCGCCGCGCGCGAATGGGACGCCCGCCCCGAGATTTGCGAGGTCTCCCTTATCGTGCTGGAGGCCAGCGGCGACCAGATCGACTTTCTGGAGATGATCTTTGACACGCCCCCGCGCCCCAGCCCCGAGTTGCCGGTCTCCATTATTACACAAGCCATGGCTGACGCGTGGTCGGTCCGCGCCGCAGGCCTGATCACGCGGCTTATCAAGACCTATGGCCGCACCCGTGGCAGCCAGAATGCGGCGTCCGGCCCTTCCGACATACTGGGAGAGGCCAACCCCTGCGCGCTGAGCCGTGCAGAACAGCGCGTATGCCACTTGCTGAGCACTGGTGCGAAACCCAAGGAGATCGCCGAAGCCTTGGGCATTTCCATTCCCACCGTGCGGACCCATCTGCGCAACCTGTTTGCGAAAACAGAGACCACCGGTCAGGTCGATCTGATCGCCCTGGTGAACGAGACACGCGGCAGCGCCGGATGACCGGCCTGCCCGTCATGACCGTGCTTGCAGGGCTGATGGTGCTGGTGATCCTTTGCGATCTGCGCCTGATGCGCATCCCCCATGGGCTGCTGGCGCTTATCACTTTGCTGTTTGTGCTGGAGGTTTTGCCCACCCTGACGCTCACAGTTTTCCTCTGGCGCGTGCTGGCCGCCGGGATCGTGCTGGGGATTTGTTTCGCAGCCTTTGCTGCAGGCCGGCTGGGGGGCGGGGATGCGAAACTCCTGCCCTTGCTGATCCTCTTTGTGCCCAGCAGCGATCTGGCGCTTTTTGCC
>CALAIJ010000079.1 GCA_937923365.1 uncultured Sulfitobacter sp. | reverse complement strand
CCCTGCGCCTCCCGGTCCGGCAGGGGGGGCCTATGCACCGCTCAGCGCGGATGATCTGACCCAGATTTACCAGACCGCCCTGCGTCTGCTGGCAGAGCTTGGGATGGGCGAAGTGCCTGCCCGCCTTCGGGATGATCTGATCGCAGCAGGCGCGCGTGATCTGGGCAACGACCGCCTTGGCCTGCCGCCTGATCTGGTCGAGCGCTGCATCGGCAGTGCGGCAAAGACATTCACGCTTTATGGCCGCGACCCTGCCCGCGATATCGACGTGGGCGGTGATCGCGTTTGGTTCGGCACGGGCGGCGCTGCCGTCAACACGCTTGACCTTGAAACGGAGCTTTACCGGCCCTCAACACTGGCGGACCTGCATGATTTTACCCGACTGCAAGACACGCTGGACAACGTCGCGTGGTTCACTCGCTGCTGCATTGCTACGGACGTGGCCGATCCATATGCGCTGGATGTGAACACCGCTTTTGCGCTGATGAAGAACACGTCCAAACCGGTAGCGACGGCCTTTACCCTTGCGGAACATGTAGCCCCCATTGTGCGGCTCTTCGACATTGCAGGCGGCGGGCCGGGCAGCTTTGCCAAACGTCCGTTTGTGAAGGCGCATATCAGCCCCGTCATCTCGCCCATGCGCTTTGGCGAAGACGCGGTGGATGTGGTCTATGAATGCATTGCCCACAACATCCCGATGTCGTGCATCACGGCTGCACAGGCAGGGGCAACTGCGCCAGCGACACTGGCGGGGTTCCTTGCCCAATCGCTGGCCGAGACACTGGCAAGCCTGACCATGGTCAACGTAATCTCACCGGGGTTTCCGATGGTCTTTTCCAACTGGCCATTGGTCATTGACCTGCGCACAGGTGCATTCGCTGGCGGCGGCGGAGAAACCACCGTGCTGAACGCCGCTTCGGCACAATTGTCGAACTGGCTGGGCCTGCCGTCTGGCGTGGCGGCTTCCATGACCGACAGCAAGGCGATCGACGCGCAGTACGGCGTTGAAAAGGGCATGACCTCACTGGCCGCAGCGCTGGCGGGGGGCAACCTGATCTACGAAAGCTCGGGCATGACGGCGGCTTTGCTGGGTGTCAGTTTCGAGGCCTTTATTCTGGACGATGAAATGCACGCCATGACCTACCGCGCCTTGCGCGGGATCGAGGTCAGCGCCGCCAATCTGGGTTTTGATGACATTTGCGACGCGGTGCTGGGGGACGGGCATTTTCTGGGCGCGGATTTCACCTACCGCGCGATGGAGCGGGACTATCATTACCCCAAACTGGCGGACCGCGCGCAGCCGCAGAACTGGCAGGACAGCGGCGCGGAAGATGCATGGACCCGTGCGCGTGCCAAGGCCCGCAGCATCCTGCGCGACCACCACCCCACCTACCTGACCGCCGCACAAGAGGCCGCGATCAGGGCCGAATTCGACATTCTGAGCTAAGGGCTGAGCGCCTTAAAGGAGCACGTCCTCTGCCCCGAAGTTGGCCAAGGCAAACCCCTCCAGATAAAGCACATCACCGCTGCCAAAATCGATCCGCGTATCCGCGCCTCCATTTGCAGCAACCGCATTCACCGCCGAGAAGTCGCCGTATCCGAATGCCGTGAGGTCGATCAGGTCAAGCCCGTCTTCCATGTCCTTGATGCGGTCGAAACCACCGCCGCCCGATGCGGTATCCGCGTAGACAAACGTATCGGCAAATCCGTCACCGATGCCGAGGCCCGAGCCACCCGACATCGCATCATTGCCCGCGCCACCGCTTAGCGTATCGCTGCCGTTCTCACCAAAGAGGAAGTCGTCGTCAGCGCCGCCGTGCATCATGTCATTGTTGCCACCGCCACGCAGATCATCGCTGCCTTCTTCGCCAAAGAGCATGTCATTGCCAAGGTTGCCGCGCAGGTTGTCGCCACCCGTGCCACCATAAAGCGCATCCACATCACGGCCACCGAACAGCAGGTCCGCGCCACTGTCACCATAAAGCGCGTCATCACCGGCAAGTGCGATCAGCGTATCGTTCCCGCCACCGCCGTGCAGGTCATCCGCATGCGCGCCCCCGAACAGTCTGTCCGCGCCGCTGCCGCCATAAATGACGTTGTCGCCTGCGATACCCTTAAGGATGTCATCGCCCGCGCCACCCATCAGCATGTTGTTGCCCGCGTCACCGTTCAGCCGGTCATTAAAGGCCGACCCCGTCAGGTTCTCGATGCCGTCAAAGCTGTCACGGCCTTCGCCGCTGCCCACCTCCGACCCGCTGAACTGAAGGTAGGCATTCACGCCGCCCGTGGCAGAAGCATAAGACACCGTATCACTGCCCTGCCCGCCCAGAAACTGATCGTTGCCCGCGTTGCCGATCAACAGGTCATTGCCGATATTACCTTGGATTTCGTCATTACCCGCACCGCCATAGACGGTGTCGTCGCCTGTGCCGCCCGTGACCAGATCATCGCCGTTACCGCCGTTGACCAGATCATCGCCGCCGTAGGCAAAGAGCCGGTCCGCGCCGCCCCGCCCCGTCAGGACGTTTTGCAGATCATCCCCATATAGGCGGTCATCATAGTAGCTGCCGTTCAGGTTCTCGATCTCATACAACTCATCTGGCCCCTGATGCGCACTGACAACCTGGCTGCCAGACAGACGCAGGTCCACGCGCACACCATCGTCCGAGCTGGCATAGTCAACCAGATCAATGCCCACGCCGCCATCGACATAGTCATAACCGGTGCCAAGATAGAAGACATCATCGCCATCGTTGCCGACGCTGTAATCCTCTGCCCCCTCATCGTCATCACCACTATAGATGGTGTCGTTGCCCTCGCCCCCAATGAGCAAATCGCCGCCGCCGTCCCCGTACATCCGGTCATTGCCTTCGCCACCAAACAGCCGATCATCACCGTTGCGCCCGAACAGAACGTCATTGCCGTCGTTGCCGTACAATTCATTGGCCACATAAGTTCCGGACAGGGAATCGTCCCCCGATCCGGCTTCGGCATGCTCAAAGCCGAGCAGTACGTCGCCCGCACCGATTGCAGCATTGATAAATCCGCTGCCCATAATGAAGCTGAAGCTGACTGTCTCTGCGCTTAGATCAAGGGTATCACTCTCGCTCCGGCTGCCATCATAACGATCAACTGCATTGCTGAGCACAACAGTCGTGTTGCTGACCCCGCCGATGATCTCTTCGATGGACTGGAACTGATTGGACGTGACAAGACTGGTCAGCCGTTCGGTGATCTGAAACGTCTCGGCGTGACCATTTGGGATTTCGCGTGTCAGATCGCTGGCATCATCAGAATGGAACGGGTCAATCTGCTGGATGTCGCTTGGCGTGGCGGTCAACCCACCCGCTGTGCGGGCCTCTGTCGTGAGCGTATCGGCCCAGACCGCACGTGGAACCTGGTAGGCGACATCATAGCCGCCCTGGCTGAAGTCCAGCAGCATTGTGCCAAGCGCCACCTCGAATTCGATGGTATCATAGCCTGCCTCTCCAAAGATGGTCGCCTTGCCTGCACCCACAGCAAAAGTGTCATCGCCATCACCGCCATAGGCTTGGTCCTCGCCATCCTCGAGCACGAGAACATCGTCACCGTTGTTTCCGAACATCAAATCGTTGCCGCGCCCGCCCGAGATAACGTTATCGCCCAGATCACCGCTCAGCGTATCGTTGCCGCTGGATCCGATAAGGTTCTCTACATTAGAGATGCTGTCAGACCCGAACACGCCACTAGAGTTGCCAATGAACAGGTTGACGTTGACACCAGCGCCGAAGTTGCCAGCTGTCAGCACGCCCAAGGCTGTGTCCGGCACCGCATTGGCAAAGCTCACCGTATCAACCCCGTCACCACCGTCGATGCTGTCGTTACCAAGCCCGCCATGCAGGAAGTCGTTGTCGTTGAGGCCAAAGAGCGTGTCGTTGCCGCTGCCACCGAACAGGCGGTCTTCACCGTCCCCTGCATTGATGAGGTCACTGCCTGCGCGGCCGATCAGCTCATTGTCCTCCGCGTCCCCTGTAATGTTGTCGTTAAAGTTTGTCCCGATGACCCGCTCAACTCCGCTGATGGTGCCGATGACCTGATTGACGGAATTGCCGTTCAATCCGTAGAAATCCATCACGCCCGTGGCCAGATTGACGGTGGCACGGGTGGAGGCGCTGTTCATGTCAAAGCTGACTGTGTCATAGCCGTCGCCGCCTACCAGATCACCCTTGTGACGCGACAGCACGGCAAAGTCGTCGCCCGCGCCAAGGTCACCGAAGTTGCCTTGGGTTGTGTCGTCGAACTCGACAAAGTCGTCACCGCCTTCGCCGTAAAAGCTGCCGCCGTCGCCGGTGTAGCGCGCCTCATCTTCGCCGTCGCCTGCATAGATCACGGCCTGACCGCCGCTGATCTTGAAGACGTCCTCGCCTGAACCGGTATGGTATGTCCTTTCAATGGAGTTGCCAAAGAATAGGTTCAAGAAGTTGTCGCCGTCGCCCAGTAAGTATTCTTCGAACCCACTGATGTTGGCAAAGAACAGCGCACCGCTGGCTGCGCCCAGATTACCGGATGTCTCGGTGTCAAACGCCCGGATGGAACGGCTGGAAGACCCTTGCAGATTGAACCACCACCGCACATCGCCAAGGGCTGTCAGATCCAGCAGGTCAACATCGCCGGAGCCGTCGCCCCCTTCGTAGATGCCCCCGCTTAGACGGCCCTCCGCGTCAGCCGTGACAATGATCGTATCAGATCCGTCATTGCCAAAGGCGTTGTCCACCCCGCCTGTGTGGATCGTATCGTCGCCCCCTGCCCCGAAAGCAGAAGAAGCGACATCGCCAAAGCCGCGCGCACCAAAGATGACGTCGTCACTGTCGGACCCTGCGTAGCGTTCGATTTCTTGCGCTGTGTCTGTGCCAATGACGGTGCCGGAGCTATCCAGCCGTTCAATCGTGCCCGTTTCCATGTACATCCGTACCGGACCCGGCGCGCCAACCATCAGGTCAAGCGCACGGTCGATGGCTTGCCGTTGGTTGATGTCAAAATTCCACAGGTCATTGACGATGAAGCTATGGTTGTTGGAATAGCTGATCGCGTCATACTCGCCATCGCCGCCCACAAAGACCTCTCCGCCAGAGGGGTTGTCATCGCCCCCAACAACCAAAATATCGTTGCCCGCGCCGCCGTCCATAGCATCGCGTCCGCGCCCCCCGACAATGACATCGTCACCATCGCCGGTATTGAAACTGTCGTCACCTTCAAGACCACCGACAATGTCATCGCCGTCAGCGGTAATGATGTAATTGTCCAGGTTATTGCCCGTGACCTCGTGGTCGCCCGCCCCTTGCAAGATGACGTTCTCGATGGAATTCAGGGTGTCGTTGCCTTCGGGCCCAAGGTACGAACCGGTCAGCAGGTTCAGTCGGTTGTTGCTGTTGGAGCCGGACAGGATTTGATAGGTGTCCGACCCTGCGTCGCCGTTAACCTCGTCATTGCCCAACCCCGGGATCAGGATGTCATTACCCAGACCACCATTCAGGCGGTCGTTGCCGACAGAGCCGAAGATGCGATCATTACCGCCCAGACCATTGGCCACATAGAACCCGTCGACAAGCGTGCCGGAAGAGTTGAGGAACATCAGGTCGTCCTGACCAAGCTCCTCCTGATCCCCGTTCAGGATTGACCCGCCAATTGTGGCCGCTTCCAGCTCTGCTCCGGTAAAGATGATATTGTCGAACACCACCCATTCGATACCGTCCAGAATGGTGGAGCCTTCGTTCTGTTTCCCGATCTGGGGCATCACATGGGTGATAATCACATTGCCGGTGTCCGAGGTCTTGGCCAATTCGTACTCGTTGAAGTTGCCTTCAAAGTACACCATGTCCTCGCCCGCGCCGCCAAAGTATGCGTCGTTGCCAGCACCCGCGATCAGGATGTCGTTGCCGCCATTGCCGTTAATCGTGTCATCGCCGCCTTGTGCGTCAAGAATGTCGTCAAATTCATCCCCATTAAGCGTTTCGCTTAGCAAGGACCCGATGCCGGTGGGGCCAAGGCTTGCGTCGCCCACATTGGCGTCGAACCCGAAGGCTGCATTCACGTCCGAGATGAACCCGTCAACGCCCAAAATGCCAAAGGCATTGTCGCGGAATTCGCGCAGATCGTTCAGCAGGTCCTGTCCCGCGGCAATCAGCGGGTCGATGAAATCAGTGTCCGGCAACAGCGCCGTGATTTGGTCACCAATCCGGTCAAAAAGATCGTTGAGGCCGACTTTTTCAAGAATGAAGTCGAGGATCGGATCGACAATCAGACCGACAATAAAGCCTACCGCGTCCAGCAGCGGCTCGATCGGTTTGATCAGGGCGGCAGCGATCTCAAGCGGTTTCTTGATGAAGGCAAGCACGTCACCGATGATTTCCAGATCGCGGGCGTCCACTTCGATATTGGGCACGCTGGCATCAGAGATAAGCGAGAACAGATCGTCGATCTTGGTGATGATCGCGTTGTACTGCGCGTTCAAGCCGGCCGTCGCCACATTGCGTGCCGAGATTTGCGCATCAATGTCCGCGTCCAGATTGTCAAACGCGGTGATCCTTGGCGGGGTGACACCGTCGAATGGGTCGGGATCATAGACCATATCCGCGGCACGCACGACCGCGTCGTCAAACTCGCGCAATGTCTCGGCGCGCTGGATCAACTGGATTTCCTGTGCCAGCAACCCGTTGGACGCTGCGTTCAATGTTGTGCTGAGCGCGCCCAGCACGTTCTCGAGGAACTCAAGAAACTGGCCTTCGGTCTCTTCGCCCGCTGTGCCTGTGTCCTGCTTGAGGTTCAGCGTATCCACCGCGTCTTCGATAGCTTCAGCCACGGGCAGCACAGTCTTGAGGATGGCTTCAAACAATTTTGACGGCGTCGACAATGGGCCTGCATTCTTGGTGACTTTGAGAACACTAAGCTGCTTTTCGATGGATTCGCGTATCTCACCCGCAATGTCGCCTGCGTCATCGATAAAGCCGATCACGTCCTTGATGTCATTTGTGGTCTCACGCACATCGTCCATCTTGGCGCGCAGATCGTTGATGTTGTTGACGGTCGTGACCACACGACCTCTGAAAATGCTTAGTGCGTCTGTAGCAGCCATGTGAAAATCCCTTCGCCAATCAAAAGTCCGGTGCTACACCTAATGGGCGCGCACAACGTGGTTAATGATTTCAGACTGGCGGGGATCACCGTTTCGTTCAATCAGGTGATCACCCCAATTTACAAAACAGCATTTTCAACTGACGATAGAGACTATGGAACAGACCACTCAAATGTCTTGTGAGACGTCAATCAACCCATTTTTCATGGCGCGCACCAGCAGTGCTGCGGTTGAATTGACCCCAAGTTTACGCATCAGGCTGGTGCGGTGGCTGTCCACGGTTTTAGGGCTGATCCCTAGCAATTCCGAGATTTTCGGATTGGATTGCCCGCGCGCAATGGCAATCAGCACTTCCTGTTCGCGGGCAGTCAGTGACAGGTCGGTGTCCAGATGATCCGCCATGGCCTGCAATTCCTGCGCGATTACGTCGCGACCTTGCAGCACCTGTTCTATGCCATCGCAAATGTCCTGGGGGGCGGTGGTTTTGACAAACAGCCCATTTATCCCCGCACTCAGCAAAGACCGTATCGTGGACGCGGCGGGCGTGCCTGTAATCACGACAAAGCGCGTTTTGGGCGACCAGCGCCGCGCCTCCAGCATGACCTCCAGCCCTGTGGCACCGGGCATGACGTAGTCCAGCACAGCGCAGTCAGGTTGATGTTGCTTGATCATTGCAATCGCCTCAATCCCGTTGGGGGCTGTGCCAACGACCTGCATGACCCCCGAAGAGGTCAAAGCCTGCACCATGCCCGACAAGGTGAACGCATGGTCATCGGCAACGACAAGGGTCTTGGGGACGGCATGCATACGGGGCGTGATCTTTACTTTTGGCTTGGAAAAAAGGTTCGGAAACTCGGTAGATTACGACAACTGGCGTATTGTGCCGCTTTGCTGGTGCCCTTGCAAGCGTTGGCGCAAAGCCCTGTACTCGAGCTGCCAGGCCCATTGGCCAAAGGCGCGCTTGCAGGTCACATTGACGCTTTTGTGGACACCGATTGGTCGCAGACCGCGCAAACGATGCGGGATGCGCCTGAGGGTACGTTCCAAGCGGTCGACGGCAAGACTGCAAATTTCGGATACACCACCTCCAAGATCTGGCTGCGCACCAGACTGCACAATACGTCATCAGACCAATCCGAATGGCGGGTGCATTTTCACGAGAACTTCAAACAAGTTCTGGATGTCTATGCCCTGCGCAGTGACGGGCAGATCGACACGTTGATGTCGCTCAACCGGCAAAGCACCTTTTCAGCACGCGAGATCAATTTTCCTGAAATGGTGGCACCCTTGATGCTTGCCCCAGGCGAAGAGATCACCTTGCTGATTGGGTTGTGGTCCGAAGGATCGTCCTACATCACGTTCAGTTTCGAGACACCTTCGTCCTTCCAGCAACTGGCCGCGCGTCAAACAGCCAAGAATTTCATCTTCTACGGGATGATGATGTTGCTGGTCACAATCTCAATGGCCGCGATGGCGGTATTCCGGCATCGGTTATTCCTGTATTACTCAGGCTATGCGACGTCCGCGATGCTCTATGTGATGCATGCGGACGGGGTGACGTTCCAGTACCTTTGGCCCAACGCGCCGACATTTAACAACTATGCCTCCGTGATGGCCGGAACGGGGATTATCATCTTTGGGTCCTTCTATGCGCGGGTGTTTCTGAAGACCGCAAAACGGCACAAGGTGATGGACTGGCTGCTGATCAGCGTCATCGCAACAACAGTCGTCCTGAATGTGGTTTTGCTGCCCACGAACCCGCAGATCCTTAAAAAGCTGTTGGTCTTTATGTCATTGCTGGCGGTGATCTCTTTTACCGTTTCGGCCATTGTTGCCGCGTTCAGCCATTTCCGCGAAGTCCGGTTTTACCTCTTTGCTTGGGTTGGCGCGCTGATGTCGGCGGTCTTGCTGAATATGAACCATCTGCTTGGCATCGAAATCGGGCAGGATTTTCTGCACGATTCCATGCGGATCGTCATGGTGTTCGACGCCTTCATGATGGGTCTCGCGATTGCCGATCGCTACATCCAGTTGCGCCAGTCGCGCCAGTCCGCATTGGAGCAGAACCTTGCCAGCACGCAAAAGCGTCTTGAGCTGAACGAGCGTTTGTCGGAACTCGAATCCCAGTATCAGATTGCCAACGAACTTGCCGAAACCAGAACCGAGCAGATACAGAACACGATCCACGATTTGCGCCAGCCTTTGCATGCTTTGCGCCTGAGCGTGCAAAACCTCACGTCTGGCAGGCTTAGCGGCGACGACAAGGCCCACAACATAGACGACACCTTCACCTATCTTGAACGCTTGGTGGCCGAGCAACTGCAGCAATCCCCCTCCATCCCTGCGCAACAGGCGGATGAGGTGGGCGTGCAGGATGTGCTGCACAACATCCACATCATGTTCGCGCCAGATGCCGCCGCCAAGGGGCTTGCCTTCCGGTTTCACAGGACCGCATATGAGGCCTCGCTTGATCCTTTGGTGCTGATGCGCGTTGTCTCCAATCTGGTGGCGAACGCGATCAAATACACAGACAGCGGTGGCATCCTGCTGGGCACGCGCCGTCGCAACGGCGACCTGCTGATCGAGGTGCACGACACAGGCCCGGGACTTAGTCCCGATGCCTTTGACGCCGCGCAAGCACGTCTGGAACGCCTTGACGCTGAAACCTCTGATGGCAGTGGCTTGGGCCTGTCCATCGTGCGTGAATTGGCACAGCAAAGCGGTTGGCGCCTGCAAGTGTCCGAGTTGCGCAGGTCCGGTACGGGCATTGTCATCACAATCCCCCATGCATCAGCCGCGAATGTTACCCCGTTCCCGGGGCGCGCTGCGGGCGCTTGAACGGCAGGTCCAGCGGGCCTGATCGCCTTTGGCATCTGACTTCACCACTCTTGCCGACACCTGCATCCCAACAGGAAAGAGGCGACCCGCAAAGGCCGCCTCCTGCATTTTCGCTGTGACGCTTACCCTTAGATGTTGAAGTCATCCTCGGTAAATGTCGCGAGGGTCAGATCATTGATCAGCAGCGCGTCATCATCGTTGAAGTCGATGCGCACACCCCAGACCTT
>CALAIJ010000078.1 GCA_937923365.1 uncultured Sulfitobacter sp. | reverse complement strand
CTCACTTTGTACCGGCTTGATGCCGTCATGCAGGGGGATCTGGACGAGATTGTCGATGCTTTGACCGCAGATGCACAGGCCGGAGCCTTGGCGGCGATGAACGCATGAGCGCCCCCACAGCCGCACAGGCCATGGCCGCCGCAGCCGCGCGGTTGCGTGCCGCAGGTGTGCCGGACCCTGCACGGGATGCGCGGATGTTGCTGGCCCATGCCGCAAGCGTCGACGCGGCCCGTGTTACATTGATCGCCCCCGAAGAGATTGCACCCGAAATCGCAGAGCGGTTCGAGAACCTTGTCGCCTTGCGCGCCGTGCGCGTACCCGTGTCGCAACTGATCGGGAAACGCGCCTTTTATGGCCGTGATTTCCAGATCAGCGCCGATGTGCTGGACCCGCGCCCCGAGACGGAAACCCTGATCGAGCGGGCCCTTGGCACGGTCTTTCAGCGGGTGCTGGATCTGGGCACAGGATCGGGCTGCATTCTGGTGACGCTGCTGGCCGAAACCCCCACCGCAAAGGGCGTCGGCGTCGATTTGTCAGAGGCCGCTTGCTTGCAGGCCAGCGCAAATGCCGTGCAGCACGGGGTGGCAAGCCGCGCGCAGATCATTGCGTCAGACTGGTTTGCCGCAGTTGAGGGGCGGTTTGATCTGATCGTGTCCAACCCGCCCTATCTGGCGGCAGATGAAATGCGCGACGTCGCCCCCGAACTGGCCAAGCACGAACCTGCCATGGCGCTGACAGACGGCGGTGACGGGCTTTCTGCCTACCGCATCATTGCGCATGAAGCACAAGGCTATCTGACCCCCGACGGGCAGGTCATGGTCGAAATCGGCTGGCAGCAAGGCGCAGATGTGCAGCAGATATTTACCGACGCCGGATGGGGTCAGGTCTCTCTCGCGCATGATCTTGACGGGCGGCCACGGGTGGTTTGCGCCGCCATGCCCGCCTGAATCCGCAGTTTTCTGCCCAAAGGGTCACTTTACCCTTGAGTTAAGGCATCTGCTTTCGTATGCAGATTATGTTGCAGCGGTGGATACCTCCAGGTGGTCCCGCGCGGCGTTATGCCCAACATATCGTACTCCGGCCAAATATAGGCACTGCCATGCCTGCCGGTCCACCCGATCAAACAGCACCAAAGGCTGAACCCCTTCATGAAATCAACACGTTCCCGGAACCGGTCCAAGAACAACCGTAACCGCAATAACAACAATCAAGGCGGCAATGTCGTCAACCGTGTCTTCGACAGCTCCGGCCCGGAAGGCAAAGTGCGCGGTACGCCGTCTCAGGTGATTGAAAAGTATAACCAGTTGGCCCGTGATGCCCAGTTGAGCAATGATCGGGTGGCGATGGAGAACTTCCAGCAGCACGCCGAACATTACCTGCGCCTGCTGTCCACCGCTCAGCGCGAGATGGATGCCAAGCGCGAAGAGCAAGAGCGCCAGAACCGTGAGCGTCAGGCCGAGCGGGATCGCGAGCGCACCGAGCGTCAGGAGCGCGAGAGCAGCCAGCCGGTTGTGGATGATCCCGCCCAGGCGCCCCAGCCCGACGTGCAAGAGGCTGAGGCTGACACCAATCTGGTCGACACGCCCGAAAGCAAGCCGAAGCGGACGCGGCGCAAGCCCAAACCCAAGCCACAGGAACCTGTGGCTAAAGGCGGCGACGATCAGCCCGAAGCGGCAGAATAATTTCAAAGGCCTCGCAACATGCGGGGCCTTTTCTTTTGGGGCGTGTCTGGGTCAGGGCCGCATCTGAACGGCCTTTGGTCCCCGCGCTCTTTCATGACGCGAACGGGCGCAGGGCGACAGCGACCACTTAGGGTCAGGACCCTAGCCCGAAGCGCCTTGCCGCACGTAGCGCACGCGGCCATAGCGGCGCATCACCACTTCGCGTTCTTCCCAGTCATAGGCGGTGTCATCCGCCACAGAGGCCCAGAACAGGGTGCCGCCCTTGCGCCAGGGGTCAAGCACCACGCCAGATCGCCACGGCGCGCCAGTGGGCGCGATTATCGCGGTCGAATGGTCAATCCGGACGTTGTTGTTGGCGTTGGCAATTGCGCGGTGCATGCGCAGGGATGCGTAGCCCGCCGCATTCAGCCGCTTTTCAAGGTCTTCGGCCCAGTGCCAGCACAGCCCGCGGGGTTTACGGCCCGCGTTGACCTGGGCGTTATGCAACAGCGGCGGGTCCACGATCTGATAGGCAAGCGCCAGCCGGTGGGTCTCTGCATAGGCCAGCGTCGCCGCCGAGCGCGCCTCGGTGATGTCCACAGGGCCCATGCGGACCAATGCGCGGGTCAATGCCTCCACGTCTTGCAGGGTGCCGGGCAGGGGCGCGCCGCGGCGGATGGCACAGGCGGCAAGGGCAGCAGGGGCGGCGATCAGGAAAGTACGTCGTTTCATGCGGTCTCCAATGCGCGGGCCAGCGCGCAGAAACCTTCCAGCGGGATTTGCTCTGCGCGGTCCGTGGGCTTGATGCCAGCAGCGACCAGATGGTCTTCGATACCCGGTGCCACGCCTTTCAGCGAGGCGCGCAGCATCTTGCGGCGCTGGTTGAAGCCTGCCGCCACCACACGCGACAAGATCGCGGCATCAGCCGGAAAACGGGGTTCGGGCAAGGCGGTCAGATGCACCACCGCGGACGACACCTTGGGTGGGGGCGTAAAGGCACCGGGAGGCAGGTGCATGACGATGCCCGCATCAGCGCGCCACTGCGACAGGATCGCCAGCCGTCCATAGGCCTTGGAGCCCGGTTTCGCCACGATCCGTTCTGCCACTTCGCGTTGGAACATCAACGTCAGGCTTTGCCAGAAGGGGGGCCATTCGGGTGGGGTCAGCCAGCGCACCAGCAGTTCTGTGCCCACGTTGTAGGGCAGGTTTGCCGCAACACGGATGGGCGGGGTCAGATGCGCCAGCGGATCAATCTCAAGCGCGTCGCCTTCCAGCACGCTCAGGCGTCCGGGATAGGCGGTGGCAATCTCGGCCAGTGCGGGCAGGCAGCGGGCGTCTTTCTCAAGGCTCAGCACATGGCGCGCGCCCTCAGAGAGCAGCCCGCGTGTCAGACCGCCTGGGCCGGGGCCAATTTCCAGCACGTCGCAGCCTGTCAGATCGCCTGCCTGTCGCGCAATCTTGGCAGTCAGGTTCAGGTCCAGCAGAAAGTTCTGGCCTAGCGATTTACGCGCTGACAGCCCGTGCGCGGCAATGACTTCGCGCAGGGGGGGCAGTGTGTCGATGGCGCTCAAGGGTTGGCCATACGGTCTGCCATGCGGATCGCCTCCACCATGCTCGACGGGTTGGCAAGGCCGCGGCCCGCGATGTCAAAGGCAGTGCCATGATCGGGGGAGGTGCGGACAAACGGCAGCCCCAGCGTCACGTTCACGCCGCGGTCAAAATCAAGCGTTTTGATCGGGATCAGCGCCTGGTCGTGGTACATCGCGACAGCCGCGTCATAGCCCGCGCGGGCAGCGGCATGGAACATCGTGTCGGCAGGCAACGGGCCACGCAGATCGAAACCCTCGCCCTGCATCTGCACCACAAGGTCCGCAATCCAGTCCTGCTCTTCTGTGCCCATCGCGCCCCCTTCGCCTGCGTGCGGGTTGAGGCCTGCGACCGCAATGCGCGGGGCGTCGAGGCCAAACCGGTCGCGCAGGCCCGCATGGGTCATCTCGATCACGCGGCGCAGTTTGGCGGGCGTCAGTGCTGCAGGCACATCCGCCAGGGCGATATGGATCGTTGCAGGAACCACCCGTAGCTGGTCAGAGGCCAGCATCATCACCACGTCGTCCATGCCGGCGAGGGCGGCCAGATATTCGGTATGGCCCGGATAGGCGAAATCCGCGCCCTCTTTCAGCGCCTTTTTGTGGATGGGCGCTGTACAGATGGCGGCGGCCTGACCGGAACGCACCAGATCCACGCCGCGTGCAATCACGTCTATGACCCCTTGGGCATGGGCGGGCTGAGGCGTGCCATGTATCGCCGCACTGCCAAAGTCATGGGCCAGAACGGGCAGGGCTTCGGCGCTGACGCGCACGGCCTCGGCGCAGTCGGCAACAACGTGGTAGGGCGTGCCAATAGGCAAATGCGCAGGATCGCCCAGCCAGACCATAGGCACACGCGTGGCCAGTGCAGCCCAGGCGCGGGCCGCGATTTCCGGCCCGATGCCCGCAGGTTCCCCGCAGGAAATTGCAACGGGCAGTGGGCGGCTGTTCATTTGCGTGTGATGCGGGCGTCGGCGCGCAATTGTTCCACCAGTTGCTCTGAATAGCCGCGCAGTTTGCGCTGGCGGATGGCGGCGACAACCTGATCGCGGTCCACTTCGGCATTTGCGGCGGCGGTGCGCTTGCACAGCATCAGGAACACCAGCGTTTCCCCGTTGGACCGCGTCAGCGCAACAGAGCTTTCGCCCGGATCAAGTTTAGCCAGTTCGATGGCGATATCGCGCGGGATGTCGCCGGGCTTCTTGGCGCCGCGATCCAGAACACTTTCCGGCTGCCCTTTGGCAACACCGTAAAGATCATCGCAGACATCGACGCGGGCGCGGACCTGGGCGGCAATGCCGAGGGCGGCTTCGGAACGGCCCCCCGCGATGTAATAGGCGGCATATTCGATTTCGGAGTACTCGATCGCGGGGCGGTTTGTCTCTTCGATGCCGCGTAATTGGAACAGGGCGACCGCGTTGGGAATGTTCAGCGGGTCCGTGACTTCGCCCACTTCCAATGCCAGCAGAATGGGACCCAAAGCGGGAGGCAGTTTCTCAAGCGGGGTCCAAGGCAGTTGGCCGCCACGCCCCCGCGAAGCGGTCGCCGAATAGCGCCGCGCGTAGCTGGAAAATTCCGCCGTGGAGCGGGTCTGCGAAATTTCCTCGGCCAGTGCCGCCACCCGTGCCGCATTCTGGGGCGGGGCAGGGATGATGATCTCTGACAGAAGGACCCGCAGGCCTGAATTGCCACCCGCCGTGCCCAACTCGCGGTCAATCTCGGCGTTGGAGATTTTCACGCGGCTTTCGTAAAGGCCACGGATCAACGTGCGCCAGCCGATCTGTGTTTTCACAAAATCGCGGAAGGTTTCACGCTCCACCCCTTCGCGGGCCAGAGCGGCGACGAATTGTTCGGTGTCCATGTCGGCCCGGCTGGCAAATTGGGCCAAGCCCTGACGCAGCTCGCTTGCGGTGACCTCAACGCCCAGCAGGTCCAGCCGCTGGGTCTTGAGCCGGTCCTCGATCAGCGAATCCAGCACCGCTTTGCGGCTTGATCCCGGTGCATTCAGCACTTTCAGGAAACGCTGCCGTTGCGCGACCTCGAATTCGGTCACAACGGTATCGTTGACCGTGGCCACAGGCGCGAACAGGTTTTGCGCGCTGGCAGGTCCTGTGTGCATCAAGGCCGCAGCGCCAAGGGCCGCCGCCCGCATCAGTGTGGTGATCTTTGGAAAAATCAGTTTTGACATGAGCGCACGTATCTTTCTGTTCCGGTGTTTGCGGAGAAGCCCCTGAGGCCCACGTTAAATCCGATATTGGTAGAGGGCTCAACACTTGTTGAGGTCGAATAGCGGCGACGCACGGAAAGGTTAACCGACACGCATTCGTTGTTGTAGGTCAGACCAAGGCCCGCTGTGGCGGCACGGTCGTCCTGGATGTCATAGCGGTAATCGGCACTGGCCGTCCAATGCTTGTTGATCTTCATGTCCCCGTCCAGCGTGATTTCCGAGATCGCCTGTGTACGGTCTTCGGCGGCGTCCGCGTCCAGCCAGACATAAGAGCCGCCCAAACGGCCACGGGTGAAACGCCAGTCGCCGCGCAGCTCTGCCTTGGCAAAGCGAAAGCTGTCGTCAAAAATGCCGCGCCCTGTCAGGCTGACCCCGTCCTTGGATTTGATCTGGCCCGCCAGCAGGAAATCCGACGCCGTGCCTTGCAGCCCCGAGGTGGCGGTGAAGTCCGGCTCGGATTGGTCGCGGATGATCTGGCCTGCGGTCACATGGGCGTCCCAGCCTGTGGGGCTGATCCGTGACCAGTTCACGCCCAGGGCGGCCATCGCCTTGCGTTCGCGGCGGTCGGGGCGCGGAAAGCGGGACAGTTCCAGCAGGTTGCCTTCGTCGAATTCCACCCGCGTGCTTTCGTCGTTGGGAATGGGCAGGCGGTTGCCACCGACAAAGCCCAGTTGTGCCACAGGTTCCAGCGTCTGGACCACGCCCCCCGGCCCGCGCCGGATCATCGGATAGCGCAGCGCCACCGAGGCAAAGCCCGCAAGGTCGGAGTGGTTCTGCGCCGTTGTGTCGTCCTGCGTGATGTCAAAGGCATCAAAGGTTGCCCCCACCCGCGCATCCGCCACAAAGCCCGACCGGAAGGTCCAGCGCCGCAGCCATTCCACACGTCCATTGATGCGTGCCACATCGCGCCCGTCCACAACCCCGTCGCCGTCCACATCCGTGCTCACATCAGAGCCACGTCTGTGGCTGTGGGCATCCAGCGTAAAGCGCACCTCGCCTCCGATGGCCGTGGGGAACATGCGTCGCTGCCACGTGCCGTTCAGCACCAGCGTCGGCAGGTTGTCGTTGACTTCGCCATCGCGCAGGGTCTCGTAGTTGATCAGGCTGCCGCGCACATATTCGTCGCGGCGCGCGCGCTCTACTGTCAGTTCCGACTTCAGGCGGTCTTTGTCGGAATAGCCGTAGTCGGTCAGGTAAGAGCGGTCGCCTGTCGTCTCGATGTTGAAGGTCAGGATGTAGTCGCGCTCAAGCTCGAACCGGCCATGACCGAACAGGTAGGCACGGGTTTCGCCGGGGCGTTCTTCGTCGCGGGTCAGGGCGCCGTTCAGTTCGATCCGGCCCCGCACAAAGGCCTGCCTGTAGCGCAACTCGACAGTGCGCGTGCGGCTGGACAGATAGGGCGTAATTGTCAGGTCCCTGTGATCCCCGATCTTGATGAAATACGGAACCTTCAACCCGGTGCCCAACTGTGAGGTCGTGCGGATGGAGGGCGTCAGGAACCCCGTTGCACGGTCCAGCGTCGGGTCCGGCAAGCGCAGGCGCGGCAGGTAGAAAACCGGCATGCTCCTGATCAGAAACTGTGCGTCGTCAAAGTAAAGCTGTTGCTCCAGCTGGTCATGCACCACGCGCCGCGCGCGAATTTGCCACAAGGGTGCTTCGCCATTCTCGCAGATACGGCAGGAGGTCACGGCCGTTTTGTAAAGCTGGCTATAGCGGCCATCCACGCGGTCAATCTGCACGGCGGCCAGTTGCAATTGCTGGTTCAGGATCAGGCGCGCACCCGTCAGCAGCCCGTTGCGCAGGTCGTTGTCCAGTTGAGCGGCATCGGCCAGAATGATCGTGTCTTCACCCTCTTGCAGGACAATCGGCCCTTCAATCTGCAAGGATCCGTCCGAGCCATTGTAGCGGATCGCACGGGCGCGCAGACGCACGTCGCCCTGAAACGCCTCGACGTTGCCTTGGGCAACCAATGTGCGGTCGCGGGTGATGAACACGGAATCGGCGACCAGCACCGCAGGCTTGCTGCTTTGGGCCAATGCGCCAAGGGGCAGAACGGCCAGCATCAACAGGGCAAGGATCAGCCGC